>JAXDQG010000319.1:0-8976 GCA_034667945.1 Acidimicrobiia bacterium
GATCGTCCCGCCATGTCCACTCCCGTCCCGCGCTGTTTGGGAGGCAATCGGGCTGCCCGCGTTCTGCGGCGGAGCGACCACGTACCGTCCTCCCGGGAACGCTATCGGCGTTGGAGCCGGCTCCGGCCGCCGCAGCGCGGCAATTCGGCGCGAGCGACCTCGGGAACGGTTCCGACGGGCAGCGGGTCGGAAAGCGGGTCAGACAGGCAACCGCTCATACAGGCAACCGCTCACAACGTCACGGTTTCAGAGGGTGATGCCCAACAGCTCTGCTGCGCGGTTCACACCCTTGCCGGCGGCAACGGCCTCGTCGACCGCGGCGAGGGCTCGGGGTGTATCCAGATCGTCGTCGAGCGCCATCCGAACCTCGTCGATCGCCCCATCACCGTCGCCGGCCTCGACCCAACGCTCGAGCCGGGCGTTGGCCTCCGGCATGCGCTGCTCGTTCCAGGCCCAATCGTGCCGGTAGCGCTCGCCGAGCAACATCAGGCGGATGGCCCGGGCCTCCCATTCCTTGCGCAGGTCGGAGATGAACACCAGGTTGCCCAACGACTTGGACATCTTGCGGCCGTCCTTCCAGACCAGCGAGGCATGCACCCAATGCCGGGCCAGGGGCTTACCGGTGAGGCACTCCGACTGGGCCGCGGAGCACTCATGGTGGGGAAAGATCAGGTCGCCGCCGCCGCCGTGCAGGTCGAGCGTGTCAGCCTGCAGCTCGCGCCGGGCCAGAGCGGTGCACTCGATGTGCCAACCCGGGCGCCCTGCGCCCCAGAGCGAGTCCCACGCGGGTTCACCCTCGGCGGAGGGCTGCCAGAGCACGAAGTCGAGTGGGTTGCGCTTGCGGGGATCGGTCGGGTCTCCGCCGCGCTCGGCGGACAGCGTCAGCATCTCGGCCTGGCCGTAATGTGACAGCTGACCGTAGGCGGGGTACGTGCTGACGTCGAAGTACACCCAGCCGTCCACGGCGTAGGCGTGCCCCGAGTCGATGAGCTCGGCGATGACCTTGCGGATCTCGCCGATGGCGCTCGTGGCGCGAGGTGCTGCGTACACGGGCAGCATGTTGAGAGCATCCATGTCGTCTTCGAAACGGGCCACCTCGGCCGCGGCCAGGTCGAGGTAGTGGATGCCGAGTTGGTTGGCCTTGGCCAGCAATGGGTCGTCGACGTCGGTGATGTTGCGCACGCACAAGGTGTCGTGGCCCCGATCACGCAGCCGGCGCTGGAGCACGTCGTAGACCATGAACGTGGCCGCATGCCCCAGATGGGTGGCGTCATACGGCGTGATGCCGCACGTGTACATGGAGACCACAGGGCCCGGGGTGAAGGGCACCACGGCCTGCTGCGCCGTGTCGTAGAGCCTCATCGGCTCGCCTTCGTTCATACGTTGATGCCGGTGAACTTCACGGCCGCCCGGGTCTTGTAACGAACGTTGAGCTGCAAAAGCACGGCCGCGAACGCTTCGACCGGGGCAGCGTTGGACAGTTGGCCGGCGTCGAGCGGCCGGAGGTTCGGCATGCGTCCGACGATCTCGCTGACCAGTTCGGTGGCCCGCACGTGGTCGGAGCAGACCAGCACGTCCGACTCGACCGGGTCGGAGATGTCACCGAGCTCTTTGGCGGGGACGTGGTGGAGGGCGGCGGCGACCAAAGCCCGCGGCACCGCAGCCTGCACCGATGCAGCCACCGATCCCCGAGGGGGGACGAGGGGTTGGAACTCGTTCGCTACGCGGGCCAGCGCATTGCACATGCAGATGACGACCTTGCCCTTCAGCTTGTCGGCCACTTGCATGGCGGTGGCTGCGGCCGCGTCCCACGGAGTGGCGAGCACCACGACATCAGCCATCGCCGCACCGGAATTGTCGGCGAAGTCGATCGGGAGGTTGCGATCGGGCCAGCGGTGCTCGACCAGGATGTCTCTGGCCTCCATGGCCCGGTACTTCGAGCGCGATCCGATGACGACCTCGTAACCCACCGAGGCGAGCCGCGCTGCCAGGCCACTTCCTGCGGGGCCCGTCGCCCCCAACACACCGATCTTCACTCGTCCGACGTTAGCCGGCAGGCCGGTGGGGCCCTCATGCCGGGCCCGGGTCACCCCGAGCGCGCCTGCCTGCACGCTCCACAGTGGCATCCCCCACCAGGCGGCGATCGGACCGGTCCGGGACGGGCGGAAGGGCGGAAGTGTGGGGAAGGGCGGAAGGTGGGGAAGGGCGGAAGTGTGGGGAAGGGCGGAAGTAACGTCGCACCGCCTCGCCGCGTCGGATATGACCAAGCGCGGTGAGAACGTATCGACGCCATGTCTAGGTCGGAGGATGCATGGGCCTGCTCGAAGGGAAGAAGATCCTGATCACCGGGGTACTCACCGACGCTTCCTTGGCCTTCGCCGTCGCCAGGACGGCGCAGGAGCAGGGCGCCGAGATCGTGCTCACCGGCGCCGGTCGGGGCCTTTCCCTCACCGAGCGCACCGCGCGTCGGCTGTCGGCTGCGCCCACCGTGCTCGAGCTCGATGTGACTCAGCCCGACCACGTGACCAGGGTGCGCGACTGGCTCGGCAACGAGTGGGGCCGCCTCGACGGCGCCCTGCACGCCATCGGCTTCGCGCCGCCGGCCTGCCTCGGCGGCGATTTCATGGCGGCCACCTGGGACGACGTGTCGGTGGCCGTGCAGATCTCCGCCTACTCGCTGAAGACCCTGGCCGAGTTGGCCGCTCCGCTCATGACGGCTGACGGCGGCTCCATCGTGGGCCTCGACTTCGACGCCACCGTGGCGTGGCCCGCCTACGACTGGATGGGCGTGGCCAAGGCCGCCTTCGAGTCGACCTCGCGTTACCTGGCCCGTGAGCTGGGACCACAGAACATCCGCGTGAACCTGGTGGCGGCCGGCCCTATTCGCACCATGGCCGCCCGGTCGATTCCGGGCTTCGCCACCTTTGAGGACGCCTGGGACGGGAGGGCTCCGCTGGGCTGGGACGTGCGCAACCCCGATCCCGTGGCCCGCACCTGCGTGGCCCTGCTGTCGGACTGGTTCCCGGCCACCACCGGGGAGATCATCCATGTCGACGGCGGTTTCCACGCCATGGGCGTCTAGCAGCCGCCGGCGGCCGGCCTTGGCTGCCGGTCAGCAGGCGGCGGCAATGGTGGGATAGGGGTTCTCGGCCGTGCCCCACCCGCCCGGATGGATCTCGATGTGCAGATGCGGTGCACCGGCCGCGTTCCCCGAATCTCCGAGATAGCCGATGACCTGCCCGGCCTGGACGTGGCCGAGCTGCGCGATCGAATCGAGGTGGGCGTAGTAGTACTGCACGCCGCTGTCGGCATCGAGCACGAGGGCGACTCCCCCGGCGCCGCCGCTGTTGTCCGAGGCCACCCCGCTCTCGAGCGCCACCAGGGGCGTGCCATAGGCGCCGAACATGTCCACACCGAGGTGCCGTCGACCACCCGAACGGGGATCGCCCCACGTGTCGCTGAACGCCGTCGACCCGGCAACCGGGCACACGACCCCTCCACCGCTGCGCAGGACAACCGGGGCCGCCGACGGCGAGCCGCCGCCACCACCGCCACTGTCATTCGAGGAGGCGGAGCTGCCGGCCGAGGCAGCCGCCAACGCCTTGGTCTGCGCAGCCGCCTGGTCGTCGGCCACCCGCTTGGCTTCCGCGGCTTCGCGCTCGAGCTGTTCGAGCCGTGCGAGATCCGCGACGAGCTGCGTGCGCTCCGATTCGAGATCAGCGAGGGCCTGCTTGTGCTGGGCCAGCTGGGTGTCCAGCTGCTTCTGCTGACGGGTGAGGTCTTCCCTGAGCACGCGGTAACGGTCAGAGGCGTCGCCGCGCTCCTGGCTCAGTAGCCGGGAGAACAGGGCGGCCGTCGCCTGGCGGTTGATGTCCTGCCCGGCGAAGAGTTCGAGATCGGATCCCGAACGGACGTAGCGGTCGACGGCCATCTGGGCCACGACCTTCGCCACTTGGTCGAACTCGGCCTGAGTCTTCTGAAGGCCGGCTTGCAGTTCTGTCACCTGCGTCTCGAGCTGCCCGATCGTTGCTTCGGTCGCGCCGTATGCCTGGGAGGTCGCCTGGGCCCGGGCCCGTAGTTGGTCCAGCTCGGCGTGGTCGGCAGCATCGGCCCGCGGTGCAACACCGATGAGCCCACCGACGAGTGCCACCACCGCCAGGCAGACAGGGATCGCTCGGTGATGCTGCCGACCTGAACGGCAGGCAACGAGGGCCCTGGTTGAACGCCGCCAAGCGGATCGAGGCCTGCGCGGCCGGGACTCCGGGACTGTCACTTAACTGGAACGTACCATGACCTCCCCGAAGCTCGTCCAGGCCAGACGGTGTGCTGGCTGGCCACGGGGCGTGTCCGCCTGGACCCTCTCCGGGCGCCGAACGCAGCTAACACACGAATCTGACGCACCCTGTGACCCGTCGAGCACGAGGGGAAGTCAGCCAACCGGGCAAGTACAGCTCCAAGCGGTGTTACTGATGTGCCGATTCCAGCGGATTCAGCTCGCCGGCCGGTCGGGCGGGAACTCCTTGTCCGACTCGTCCCGAATCTCACCGACCAACTCTTCGAGCAGGTCTTCCAGCGTCACCAACCCCATGGGCGAACCGTCGGGCGCGCGGACGAGCGCAAGGTGGATGCGCAGCTGGCGCATGCGGGCCAGGAGCTGCTGGAGCGTCGTGTCGGGAGACACGTTGATCAGCTGGCGGATGCGCGCCGGCGGCAGCGGCCGATTGCGGCCTTCCGGTGGCACGGCCAAGAGATCCTTGGCGTGGATGAAACCGACGATGTGGGTTCCGAGCCCTCGGCCCCGCACCGGCAGCCGGGTGTGCCCCGTCCGCACCACGACCTCCTCGACCGCGACGACCGTGTCGTCCTGGCTGACGGTGACCACCTGCGGCCAGGGAACCATCACCGAGGTGACGTCCAGCTCGACGAAATCGAGGGCGCCGGTGAGCAACTCGTGCTGGAACTCCTCGATCAGGCCCTCTTCGTGCGAGGCGTCGAGCATGGCCGCGATCTCCTCGGCGGAGCGCACCCGCTCGAGGACATCTCGGGGTTCGATGCCCAACAACCGGGTCACGCGAGCGGCCACCCAGTTGAGCGCCAGGATCACCGGCTTGAACGTGGTGATGTAGAGCCGGTAGGGCTCGATCAGGCTGAGGAGGGTCCGCTCCGGCGCCGAGATGGCGAGGTTCTTGGGGACGGTCTCACCCAGCACCGTGTGCACGAACACCACGACCAGCAACGAGAGCACCAGGGCCACCGCATGGGTGAGGCCCTCGGGCAGGGGCGCCCAGCCGATCACGTCGGAGAGATAGCGATCGACCGCCGGCTCGGCGACGAAGCCCAAACCGAGGGACGCCATGGTGACCCCGAGTTGGGCGCCGGCCAGCTGCAGGGAGAGCTGGCGTGCGGCCTGCAACGCAAGCACGGCCCGCCGATTGCCGTCCTCGGCAAGTGTCTCGACCTTGCTGGACCGCGCCGCGATGGTGGCGAACTCGGTCGCCACGAAGAAGCCGTTGGCCAGCACGAGGAGGACGCCGATGATCAGGTAGATCATCGGTCGCCTTCTTGCGCCTCGTCCGCCGGCCCCACGGCGGGGGGCGGTATCGCCCGCACCCTGGAGATGCGTCGGCGGTCCAACCGGTCGACGACGAACCGCCACCCGCGATGCGTCACCTCGTCGCCGGCCGCCGGTAGGCGACCGAAACGGTCGAGCAGGAAGCCGGCGAGTGTTTCGTACTCGCCCTCCGGCAGCTCGAGGCCACTGGCCTGCTCGACCTCGTCGGGGTGCAGGGTGCCCGCCAGGAGGTAGTCCTCGCCATCTCGGGCCACGAGCGGCGGCGTGCGCGGGTCGTGCTCGTCGTCGATGGTCCCGACGATCTCTTCGAGGACATCTTCGGCGGTGATGATGCCGGCCACGCCGCCGTACTCGTCGACCACGATGGCGAGGTGGTGCCCCGTCGAACCCATCTCGACCAGCAGCGAGTCGAGGTCCTTGGTCTCAGGCACGACGAAGGGGGGGTCCATGACGGACGTGACCGGCGTCCTGGCTCGTTCCTCGAAGGGCACGGCGAAGATCTGCTTGACGTGGACCACGCCGCGGACGTCGTCGAGGTCGCCCTCGTACACGGGAAAGCGCGAGTAGCCGGTGCGGATCGAGGTGGCAGCCAGATCGGTGAGGGTGGCCGAAGTCGGCAGGGCGACCACATCGACCCGCGGGATAAGTGCCTCGGCGGCCGTCTTGCGCTGGAACCGTATGGACCGTTCCAGCATCTCGCGGGCGCGAGGGTCGATCTCGCCCACTTCGGCCGCCGAGTCGATCACAACGAGGATCTCGTCGAGGGTGCGGGAGGTGCCCAGGCCCTCTCGGGGCTCGATGCCGAGCCGGCGCACCGTCCGGTCGGCGAGGCCGTTCATGACCCGCACGACCGGACCGACGACGGCGGCGTAGGCCAGGGCGAAGGGGGCCAACCGCAACACCAGACGATCGGCCCTGGCAATGGCCACCGCCTTGGGCACCAGCTCACCCAGCACCATCTGGGTCACCGTGGCCGACGCCAGCGCCAGCACCACCGAGACGCCCCGGCTGGCGGAGCCAAGGACCGGATCAAGCACCGGTCGGAGGACGCGGCTCACCGCCGGTTCGGCCAGGAAGCCCAAGAGCAGGGAGACCGTTGTGATCCCGAGCTGGGCGCCGGAGAGATGGAAGGACAGCCGGCGCAGCACCGCGGCCGCCCGCGCTGCAGCCCGGCTGCCCTGGTCAGCCTCTCGCTCGATACGCGTCCGGTCGGCCGCGACGAGCGAGAACTCGACGGCGACGAAGAAGGCGTTGCCCGAGATCAGCAGCGCCACGGCTGCGAGGCGAAGGGCTGTCGCCATTCGATCAGCGCCGCACGGGTCGTGACGTGCCGGGGATGGGCGGCGGCATCGCCACTACTGTACCCGTCCGCTTCCGCCGGCTCTTTGAGCAGGTCGAACTCGGCGGCGCAGGCTTCGGCACGGCCGCACGCCACCATCGGTCGGCACCATTGGCCGGCGAGCGAGTGGGGTCTGGCTTAATCTGCCGCTCCATGACCACCGGCGTCGACGTGCTGTTGGACGTGCTCAGATCCGAGGGGGTGTCCCACCTCTTCGGCAACCCGGGCTCGACCGAGCTGCCCCTCATGGATGCGCTGGCCGATGCCGGCGACCTCGATTACGTGCTCGCGCTGCAGGAGGCGACGGCCGTGGCCGCGGCCGAGGGCTACGCCCGGGTCACCGGACGCCCGGCCTTCCTCAACCTCCACACCTCCGCCGGGCTGGGCAACGCCATAGGCAACCTGACCAACGCCCAGGCCAACCGCACGCCGCTCGTGGTCACTGCCGGTCAGCAGGACTACCGCCACATCGTCAACGACCCGTTGCTCTCCGGCGACCTCGTCGGCATCGCCCGCTCGGTCTCGAAGTGGGCGCACGAGGTCCGTACGGTCGACGAGATCGGCACGATCGTCCGCAGGGCCTTTCACGACGCCGCCAGCCAGCCTGGCGGGCCGGTGTTCGTGTCGCTACCCATGGATCTTCTCGAGCAGGAGACCGCTCAGGGAGCACCCGCGCCCACGGTGATCGACCGAGGCAGCGTCGGTGGCAGCCTCGACGAGCTGGCCGACCTGCTCGCCTCGGTGCCACCAGGCAAGCTCGGCATCATCGCCGGCGACGAGGTCTCGTATTCGGGCGGGGTGGCGGCCCTCGTCGAGCTGGCCGAGGCGCTCGGTGCCCCCGTGCACGGCGCCTCCCTCCATGCAACCGGCGTGTTCCCCCAGTCCCACCCGCTCTACGCCGACACCTTCGCCCCCTCGGCGCCGGCCATCGCCAAGGCGTTGTCGGGCTATGACCGGGTTTTCATGGTCGGCGGCCACGGGTTCACCGTGTACCCCTACAACCCGGGTGCGGTGCTGCCGCCCCACGTCGAGCTGCTGCAGGTCTCCCCCGACCCCGCCACGCTCGGACGCTTCTATCCGACCCGCCTGGCCGTGCTCGGCGACCCCAAGGCCACACTCGAGGCGCTGCTGCCGCTGGTCCGGTCCAAGGCCGACAGCGGACGGGTGCGGCAGGAAATCGAGGAGCGTGGGGCGGCCCGCCGCAAGCTGCTCGACCAGATGGAAGCCGAGGCCCACCGCCGCTACGACGCCTCCCCCACCGAGCCGATGGCCGCCGCCCATGCGCTGGTACGGGCCCTGCCGCCCCGCACGCCGGTCGTCGACGAGGCCATCACCACCGGTTTCTTCGTCCGGCGCTTCCATCACGACTCGGCGCCCGACCGCTACTTCTTCTGCAAGGGAGGCGGTCTCGGTTGGGGCATGCCCTTCGCGCTGGGCGTCTCGCTCGGCCTGGGCGGCGAGCCGACGCTGTGCGTTGTTGGTGACGGCGCGGCCATGTACTCCTGCCAGGCGTTGTGGACGGCGGCTCACCGCCACCTGCCGGTGGTGTTCGCCGTGGTCAACAACCGGCAGTACCTCATCCTGAAGAACAACCTGCGGGGCATGCAGGGCCGGTCGGTCAACAAGGGCAACTTCGTAGCCATGGACCTCGACACCCCAGCGGTCGACTACGTGGGCTTGGCCCGCGCCATGGGCGTCGACGCCACGCTGGTCGAGCGCCCGAGCGATATCGCGGAGGCCACGCGGGCCGCCATGGCGAGCGGTCGACCGCACCTCCTCGAGATCCCGATCGCCGCCCCGCAGTGACGGGCGGCCATTCGGCAGACGCCGAGAGGGCCCCTTCCGAAACCGCTCCCGCGCTCCGGCTGACCGGGGTGCGGGTGGTGCGCGACGGGCAGGCCATTCTCGACGGCATCGACTGGGCGGTCCACCAGGGCGAACGATGGGCCATCCTCGGCCCGAACGGCTCGGGCAAGACGACCCTGGTGCGGGTGGCCTCGCTCTATCTCCATCCCACCGACGGCGAGGTCGAGGTGCTGGGCCAGCGTCTCGGCCGGGTCGATGT
>JAXDQG010000320.1:0-2808 GCA_034667945.1 Acidimicrobiia bacterium
CTGGTCCGAAGGCGGCCCTACCGCGCTTGACAACGGAGCGCTCCTCTGCCGAATGCACCACACCTTCGTCCACAACGAACGATGCCTAGTCCACGTCCCCGCGCCCGGCGCCAAACCCCAACTGCTCCGCCCCGACGGTCGCCCCTTCACAATCTGCCGGCACCAACCCGCCTGGCAAACGATCGCGACTACGCCCGGGGACGCCGGTCCGGCTCAGTATCCAATAGTCCCGTCGATCTTGCCGTGATACGTGGAGAAATCGGGAGTCGTCTCGCCCGTGCCGATTGCATGACCCGTGGCAGCAGAAAATCGCCCAGTGCCACCCAGAATGGTGATCACCTGCGTGAATTTGTACAGGCAGGTGGAAGGGTCCTGTCCGCCGACCGTGAAGTCAGACCTGACGCGGACCTCGTCGCCATTCGCTGCGGTCCACGTCGCGGTAGTTGTACCGCCATCAGGGCTCGGCACGAAGGACGTGATCTGACCCGTGAACCTTCCGAGGTGCATCAGTTGCCCATCGAGCGTGAACCCGGCGCCTGCGAATGTGCCTTTGAGCGGTTTAACGCTCGAATCCGCTTGGGCTATCGAAACACCAGTGGTAAAGCAGAGTGCGATCACCGAGAGGAATAGGACAGCGACAGAGCGACGCAGAGACATCGGTTTCCCCCAAAGAATAAGAATGTCGAGTAGTGAGAACCGCACCGTAGGACGGGGTACGACGTACCGCAAAGCAATTGGTCAACGGCCTTGGGTCAGGAACCGGACAGACAACCGTGATGGGCTGCTAACACGCCACCGCGGCGACCGGCACGGGGTGCTCTCTATCGTCTCGCCGCATGGATCTCATCCTCGCCGGCGGACGCGTGATCGATCCTGCCGGCGGCTTCGACGGACAAACAGACATCGCCATCAGCGAGGACACGATCGCGGCGATCGGGCCGGACCTCGTCACCGCTCATCCGGAGGCCAACGTGCGCCGAGTCGACGGCCTGCTGGTCACCCCCGGCCTGATCGACATGCACGTCCACGTCTTTCCCGGTCTCGGCAACTTCTGCCTCGAGCCCGACCTCGTGGGCGTGGGCATGGGCGTGCCCACCGTGGTCGACGCCGGTACCAGCGGCGCAGCCACCTTCGAGCTGGCTCGACGGGCGGTGATCGATCACCCCGAGACCCGCACCGAGATCGTGGCCCTGATGGACCCCAATTCGCTCTACCTGGCCACCAAGGACTTCATCTGCCACAAGCTCCACATCGCCAAGACCTGCGCAACCTCGACCCCGATTACGCAGCCGACGTCCTGGAGCGCAATGGCGACGTCGTGGTCGGGTTCAAGGTCAGGGCGTGCGCCGCCGGACCGGACCCAAGGCGCTCACCGTTCCTGACCCTGGCGCAGCAACTGGCAGGGGAGCGGCCCTGCATGATCCACTTGGGGCGCTTCCCCCACACCCGGTCCATCAGCACCGCCGACGCGCTCGACTCGCTTCGACCGGGCGACGTGGTGACCCACTGCTACCGGGGTAGCGGCGGTGCCCTCGACCGCAACGGACGCATCCTGCCGAACTTCGTCGACGCCTACCAGCGGGGCGTGCGCTTCGACGTCGGGCACTCGGGCGAAGACTTCCGGTTCCGGGCAGCTCGCGTCCTCCTCGACGCCGGCTACCCGCCCCACACCATCTCGACCGACCTCAACATCTTCAACCTCCGCGGACCGGTGTTCTCCCTAGCCACGACCATGACCAAGCTTTGGGCGCTCGGCATCGACCTGACTGATGTGGTGGCCATGGCCAGCGTCAACGTGGCCGAGACCATCGGTCGGACCAGCAGCCATGGACGCCTGGAGCAGGGCGGAAGGCGAACATCTCGGTGTTGCGGATCGTCGAGCGGCCCACCTCGCTGTCCGACGGCTACCGCAGCCTGAAGGTCGATCGCGTGCTGGAACCCGTGGGCTGCACAGTGGCGGGCACCTGGTACGACGCCGACCGGTTCGAGCCCGCGTACGAGGAGGCCGCATGACTCCCCCACCTCGCCAGCCCACAACGTCGTTCTACGAATCGTTGGTGGCCGAGCTGAGCGCGGCCCGGCTGACGGGAAGGCCGGAAGCCCGTAGCTTCGGGACGACACGACCGCTGCAGGGCGATCAGCTGCGCGAATGGGTGGCGTCCCAGGCGTGGTACGAGCGGGAAGCCGCGTGCTTCATCGGGGCCTGGCTCCGTGACGTGCCCGAGGACGACATCTTCTATGGGCTCACCCGGCAGGTGGCCGACGAGGGACGCCACCACCATCTTTTCAGCCGGCATCTCGCCGATCTGGGCTGGTCGCTCGCCGATTGGCGGCCCGAACCCGAATGGATCGAGTGGATTCAGGTCTTCTACCCCTCGGGCAACGACACGATTGAACGGGTAGCCGCCCACAACATCACCGGCGAGCTGGGTGCAATTCAGGCCTTCGAGAGCCTCTATCCCCGGCTACCACGCCAAACCCGCACCATCATCGATCGGGTGACACCGGACGAGCGCTTCCATGTGCAATTAGGCAAGATGACAGTCGAACGATACGCTCTCTCTGACGAGGAGAAATCGCGTGTCAAAGCGAGAGCCTTTCAAGCTCTCGAGCTTGAAAAGTTGGGACGCATCGCCTTTGAGCGACGACTCGGCCCCGACTGAACGTCCTCGTCGGCCATCGACCGCGGGCGGCTAGTCTATCTGAACCAACGGCCGAAACAATCTGTTCATCATGCTGCATAAACAGGAAACGGGAGCGCCCTAGGGTCCGGTCGGCAAAGTGCTCGATAGTCTGGAGGTAGCCGAT
>JAXDQG010000321.1:0-7493 GCA_034667945.1 Acidimicrobiia bacterium
CCGCCGCGTGGAGGTGGCCGTCACGCGCAGAGTTCCAATGGTTACTCCAAGCGTTTTGCAAGCGACTGCGCAGGTCACCAGGGGGTAGCCAGCAGAGCTGACTCTGCAGGTTTCTCCGGTGGAGAAACAGCGGCAAGCCGAGACGGACGGGAGACGGGCTCACGCGGACACGCGGGCACGCGGACACGCGGACACGCGGACACCCGGACACCCGGACACGCGGACACGCGGACACGCGGAGACAAGCTCTTGACGGCATCCTCGACGCCTTCATCACCGGAGAAACGGGCACGGTCAAGGCGCCGCAGCACCAGATCCATCCGAGTCCGGACGCACCAAACGTCCGCTCGGGATAGGCTCGCCGTCGCAGAAGTGAGGCTCGAGCTGGGGGGCGAACGATGGGCTTGGCCGATTTCCCGATCATCTCCGCTGACTCACACATGATCGAACCGCCGGAAATGTGGTCAGAGCGCGTGGCCCCGGCGTATCGAGACAAGGCACCCAAGCTCGTGCGCGGGCTGAACGGTCGCGACGCCGAATTCTTCACGTGCGAGAACATCAGCCCGTTCCCGGTGGCCGGCTTCTTCGGCGCCGGCGTCCGATCACGTGAGCTCGGGGAGCACGGCCGCAAGGGATTCGACGCTGCTCCCGCCTGCGCACGCGATCCCAAGGCGCGGCTCGAGGACCAGGATCGTGACGGCGTCGCCGCCGAGGTGCTTTACACCTCTATGGGCATGCCGCTCTACCACCTGCATGATGCCGGTCTGCGAGCCGCCTTGTTCCGCGCCTACAACGAGTGGCTGGCCGAGTATTGCTCCTATGCACCCGATCGTCTGATCGGCCAAGGCCTGATCACGATGGAGGACGTTCCCGCCGCCGTCGAGGAACTCACCCGCATCGCCAACAACGGCTTACGAGGGGCGATGATCTGGGCGGGCACGCCGGACGAGCGGCCATATAGCCACGCCGATTACGACCTGTTCTGGGCCGCGGCCGCCGACCTCCAGATGCCGCTTTCACTCCACATCCTGACCGGCAGCAAGGGCAGCGGCATCGATTTCAACCAAGCCGTCCTTTCGGCCGTGACCCTGCACCACGAGATCCAGCAGACATTGGCCATCATGGCGCTCGGTGGCATATTCGAGCGTCATCCGGGCGTCAAGATCGTCTCGGCGGAAAATGACGTCGGCTGGATTCCCCACTTCATCAACCGCGTCGACATGTGTTACAAGCGGTTGCGCTTCACCGATCGGAGCCTGCCGGAGCTGAGCTCGCTTCCTTCCGAGCAGATGACGCGCCAGGTTTTCGCCACCTTCGTGAATGAGCCCGTGGCCATGGGGATGATGGATTGGTATGGCGCGGACAACATGATGTGGTCCTCGGACTACCCACACACCGCTTCCACGTGGCCGCGCTCCCAAGAGCTGATGGAGAAGATGTTCGACGGCTTGTCCGATGATGCAATACGGAAGATGGTGCATGATACGGTTTGCGCCGTCTACGGAATTGCGTCCTGAGCACTGGCTCGAGGGCGGCACTTCACGAACACCGCCTGCAACGCATGCGCATCCTGAGCAACAAGAAACTGCTTCCCCTGTTGCTCACCTACTTCATAGACTCGCTCGGCGTCGGCATCGTTCTTCCCTTTCTTGTTCTCGTCGTCAACCGCTTGGGGGGTAACGCGGTCGTCTACGGCGTGGTCGGGTCGATCTATCCGGCGACGCAGTTGATCGGATCGGCAGTGCTCGGCTCCTGGTCGGACAGATTTGGACGCAAGGCGATCCTGTTCGTCAGCGAGATCGGGACCATGCTCGGATGGGTCGTCTTTCTCATCGCACTGCTGCTGCCGCGTACTGAGATCGCCACGATCAGTTCGCCGCTGCTCGGCACGTTCATGCTGACAGTGCCGCTCGTGTTCGTCATCATGTCTCGCGCGATCGACGGTTTGACCGGCGGCAACTACGTCGTCGCCGAGGCCTACATCGCCGATGTCACGTCGGAAACCGAGCGCACTGCGTCGTATGGGTTGATGACGGTAATGGGCAATCTCGGCTTCACGGTCGGCCCCGCGCTGGCCGGTCTGCTCGGTGGTACCGCACTCGCCGAGAAGCTTCCAATCGTTGTGGCAATCGTGCTCTCAGCCGCTACCGCACTGATCATCGCGGTTGTTCTTCCCGAATCGCACAAGAAGACGGTCGTCTCCGAGGAAGGATCCGGCTCCGGCCACAAGGTCGGCAGGCGAGTCATCCTGGAGAACAAAGGCATCGTCTTCGTCCTCATGCTTTATTTCGCCATGTTCATCGGCTTCAACATCTACTACACGGCATTCCCGATTCACGCGATTCGGACGCTGGGTTGGAGCGTAGGGCGCTTGGGCATCTATTTCGCGGCGTTGTCCTTCACGATGATGTTCGTAGAGGGACCGGTCCTTTCGCGGGTCAGCAAGCGCTATTCGGCATGCCGGTTGATCGCAACTGGCTCGCTCTTGCTGGGCATAAGTTTTGTGCTGCTAGCCACGAGCCGACTTGGCCCGACGTTCGCCGCGCTGCTGTTCTTCGCGTTTGGCAACGGCGTCATGTGGCCGTCGATGCTGTCGTTGCTCTCTCGCCTGGCAGGGGACGAGATTCAGGGATTGGTACAGGGTGTGGCGGGCTCGCTCGGCAGCGCTGCCAGCATCATCGGCTTGCTCGTGGGCGGCATCTTGTACGACCAGATCGGAACGGTGTCGTTCCTGATATCTGCCACGATATTCGGCATCGTCGTCGTGGCATCGGTCCATCTGGCCAAGTTGGAGGCCGGTGCACAGACGACCGATGCCGCTGCTGACACCCCGTCGCCGTCACAACCGAGCTCCAGTCGACCGTGATTCGACGTTGAGCGGTTCCCGGCGCCCTGCGCTCCGCGACTCTGCGCTCCACGGGGAAATTGCCCTGGGTGGTGCGAGTCGACCATCGTTGACCGATGCAGACCGTTCACTACCGCGGAACTTCCGGCCTCACGATCGTCGCCGATGTCGAGGGACCCGAGGACGGTCCCGTGGTGATGCTGCTGCACGGTGGCGGACAGAACCGCCTGGCGTGGAAGGGAAGCGGCTCGGCGTTGGCCGCTCAGGGCTACCGGGTCGTGGCACTCGACGCGCGGGGGCACGGCGACTCGGAGTGGGACCCCGACGCCGACTACGAGATGGAGGCACTCGCCCGAGATCTGCTCACCGTGATCGACCAGATCGGCGCTGTGCGTCCAGCCGTGGTAGGCGCCTCGTTGGGCGGTATCACCGCGCTGGAGGCTCACGCGGTGACCGACTACGCCGACATCTTCTCGGCGGTGATCCTCGTCGACATCGCCCCGAAGGTCGAGAACAACGGATCACGGCGGATCGTGAGCTTCATGACCGCCCACCCCAACGGGTTCGCCACGCTGGACGAAGCGGCTGCTGCCATTGCGGCATACAACCCGCATCGCCCACCACCGAAGAGCACGTCAGGGCTGTCCAAGGTTCTGCGCCAGGGCGAGGACGGGCGCTGGCGCTGGCATTGGGATCCGAAGTTCATCGCCGAGCGGGCGCAGCACATGCTCGATGACCCAGAAGGCTGGGAAGCGCTGCGCCAGGAACGTGCCGATCGACTGCACGAATCCGCCGGAGCCATGCGGGCACCCCTCTTGCTCATCCGGGGTCTGCTCTCGGACCTGGTCAGCGACGAGACGGTGGCTGCACTGCGGGCCGCGGCACCCCGAGCGGAGTATGTGGATGTGCGGGGCGCCGGTCACATGGTCGCCGGTGACGACAACGACGCCTTCACCAGCGCGGTGTTGGATTTCCTCGAGCGCCATCATCTTCGCTCGAGCGACAGCTAACCCGGAGCCTCGCAATCGTCGAGCGGATGCGCCCGGGCCTCCGCCGTCGGGACGTGGAGGAAGCGGGCGGCGAAGGTCCGCAGAAACGTCCGACGTTCGGACAAGAAGCGAGGATCGTCCACATCGAGGCCCGTGATCCAGCGGGTGAACTGCGGAAAAGCCGCAGGGAACAGCGTCAACGCCAGCTCTGAGAGGACGAGTTGACCCGCGTCGACGTCCGCCGACAGCCTGCCCGCCTCTTGGTCCGCCCGGACGGATGCGACCCACGCCTTCATCGCCGCCTCGCGCTCGCCGTCATCGAGCGCCCCGGGGCCTCCTCGCTCCAGCGATTCCCACTGCAGCAGCCGCACGTGGTCGCGATCTGCCACGTGGTGAGTCTGGCGATCGACGATGCGTTCGATGCGGTCGCCGGGCAGCTGGGAGACATGCTCGATGCGAGCTGACAGCTCACGCTGCAGCACCTCGCGGAAGAGATCTTCCTTCGAACCGAAGTAGTAGTAGAGCATCCGCTTGTTCGTGCGGGCCCTCTCGGCGATCTCGTCGATGCGGGCGCCAGCGATCCCCTTGCTGGCGAACTCCTGGGCGGCGGCCGACAGGATTCTGGCCTTGGTTGCTTCGGGATCGCGGGGCCGAGCGGCCTTCTCTTCCACGTTCGCTCTTCCTGGTTGCCCGCTCGTTGTTTGAGCGGGCCGCGCCCGAGAAGTTAGCATTTAACCGGTTAGTTACTACTTCCGGGGATGGCCGGGAGTGGTGATGCGACACCGAGGTCGGGGGCCCGCCCTCGGACCGGCGCTGACGAGCTGTGATGGTCTCTCGGACCGCGGGCGACGACGACGAAGGGATGGTGTGGTGGACGCAGACAGCCAACTCGCCCACGATCGGCGCTGGTGGACGCTGGCAGTTCTGTGCCTGTCGCTGACGGTGATCAGCATCGACAACACCATCCTCAATGTGGCGCTGCCGTCCATCGTGCAGAGCCTCAACGCCCGGGGCTCGGAGCTGCAGCTGCTCATCGACGGCTACACCATCGTGTTCGCCTGTCTGCTGCTCACCGCCGGTTCGCTGGGCGACAAGCTGGGCCGCAAGGGGATCCTCACGGTCGGACTCGCGCTCTTCGGAGTCTTCTCGGCCATGGCGGCGTTCAGCACCTCGGCCACGATGCTCATCACCGCTCGCGCGCTGATGGGTATCGGCGGTGCTTGCATCTATCCGAGCACGTTGTCGATCCTGACGAACACCTTCCACGACCCGAAGGAGCGTGCCCGGGCCATCGGCATGTGGGCCGGGGTCTCCGGCATCGGCGTCGCCATCGGGCCGCTGGGTGGAGGACTGCTGCTGGAGCACTTCTGGTGGGGGTCGGTGTTCCTGGTCAACCTGCCGATCTGCGCCTTGGCCATCGTCGCCGGCCGGTTCTTCGTGCCCACCACGACCCGCGATCCTGAGCACGCCCTCGATCCACTCGGTGCCATCCTGTCGATCGGCGGGCTCATGGGTCTGCTCTACGCCATCATCGAGGTGCCCGACCGAGGCTGGTCCGACGCTCGCGTGGTCACGAGCTTCGCTCTCGGCGCGCTGCTGCTCGGCTCGTTCGCCTGGTGGGAGACACATTCCGAGCACCCCATGCTCGACCTACGCTTCTTCCGCAACCCTCGCTTCTCAGCGGCGTCGGCGACGATCACGCTGACGTTCTTCGCCCTTTACGGGTCGACCTTCCTGCTCACGCAGTACTTCCAATTCGTGCTGCGCTACTCGCCCCTCAAGGCCGGGGCACTGACCGCCCCCGTGGCGATCGGCATCATGTTCACTGCCCCGCAAGCACCGAAGCTGGTCGAGCGCATCGGTACCAAGCTGGTCGTGGTGGCGGGGCTGTCCATAGTGGCCGTTGGACTCTTCCTCTACTCGGTCGAGACCGTGATGTCGTCGATCGTGGGCGGCGGCTCGGTGCGGCTGCTCTTCGGCGTGGGCATGGGTCTGGTGATGGCGCCGGCGACCGAATCGATCATGGGGTCGCTTCCCAAGGCCAAGGCAGGCATCGGCTCTGCGGTGAACGACACGACTCGCCAGGCCGGAGGCGCGCTGGGCGTGGCTGTGATCGGCAGTGTGTTCGCCGCCAGATATCACCAAGCCATCAGGGTGCCCACGGGTGTACCTGACGCGGCCCGTCCCCTGGTGCGGGACTCCATCGGCAAGGCGCTCGATGCGTCCGCCATCTATCGGCTGCCCTCGGACATCTCCGAGGCCGTTCATACGGCAGCCAGCCGCGCCTTCGTCAGCGGTATGCGGCTCTCGGCCTGGGTTGGCGCGGCCATCGTGGTCGGGGCGGCGTGCATCGCCTACCGCTTCCTCCCGGCCCGGGCCGAGCGGGCCGCGGCGGGGTTGGACACCGAGTTCGATGCCGAGGCGGCTCGCCTGGGCGCCGTCGAGGACGAACTTCTCGCCTGATTTTGCCCAGCTTCCCGGAGCAAGATCAGCCGGGTGTCGCAGGGACGCGTCAACGCACCTCCGACAGCTGCCACGTCAATGGCGCGGCTAATCGACCGCCCACCAGGCGAGGGTGGCGTCGGGGACTCGCCGATCCGGAGCGTCACCATCGACGGTTTGGACGACGGCCTCGGGTGACCCGTCGGCGGCGAGGGCCGGTGCAACCAACTGTGCCCCGTCCGCAGACCAGACCGCATGGCTCTGGGCGTACTGCTCGAAGAAGGGCAGCACCTCCCGCAGCCAGCGGGTGCTCGGTCGGAACGGATCGAGCCGCTTCACCCGCTCCCCATCGGACACGATCCACTGCATGAGTCCCGGCCCCGCCAGGCCCAACACCGCCAGCCGTCGACCCTCGGGCGACCAGAAGAACGCGGCCATCGATTCGGCAAGGACCACGTCACGCTCGCCGGTCAGCAAGTCCCGCACGATCAGGGAAGTGACGTCACCGACGATCTCCACGAAGGCCAACCGACGCCCCTCGGGATCGAGTGCGAACCTACCGGCCTGCGGTCCTGCGGTGATGGGCCTCGCCGAGCTGTCCGGACCTTGGCAGACAATGGCGCGGTCGCTGGCGAAAACGACGGAACCGTCCGGCATCCACCAGGGAGATTGAAAGGCGCCGGCGTCCTCGGTCAGCACCAGCACCGCATCCCCCCCAACCGAGGTCACCGAGGCCCGATCTCCCACATGGACCGCGATCCGGGATGCATCCGAGGACCACGACCAAAACAGCGGCTGACCCCGCTCGATGACGCGCAGCTCACCGCTGGCGATCTCCGACACGGCCATCTCCAGCCCGAGCGGGCCGGCCGAGAGGTGGCTGAGATAGCGACCGCAGGGGCTGGGACTCAGGTAGAACGCCGGCACCGCCGAGGCCAGCACCCGTGTGCTTCCCGCTCCCCTGTCGAAGATGCGCACCTCCTGCACACCGTCGACCTCCCCGGAGTCGACTGCCCAGGCAGCCCATTGTCCCGCCGGTGACCAGACCGCCGTCCTCGTCGGCGCCCAGACGCCCGCGGGCGGAAGATCGGACTCGTCCCCGAGCACCGCCCGTTCGCCAGAGTCGAGATCGCACAGCACCGCTCGTTGGGCAGGATCGACCACCAGCAGGCGTCCCATGGGCCTGACTCTTTCAGATCACCGGGTCAGGGAATGGA
>JAXDQG010000322.1:0-3639 GCA_034667945.1 Acidimicrobiia bacterium
CCGTCTGATGCTCGTGGGCGAGCAGCCGGGTGACGTGGAGGACCGCAAAGGGGAGCCGTTCGTCGGGCCTGCCGGCGGAGTGCTGCGGAGGGCCCTCGAGGAGGCGGCCATCTCGCTCGACGACGTGTACCTGACCAACGCGGTCAAGCACTTCTCGTTCACCCAGGCCGAGCGGGGCAAGCGCCGGCTACACAAGACACCGGGCACGACCGAGATCGTGGCGTGCCGGCCATGGCTGGAAGCGGAGCTCGAAGCCGTACGAGCGCCGGTCGTGGTGGCTCTGGGAGCCGTGGCCGCCAAGGCCCTGTTCGGACCGAAGGTCCGCGTCTCGAACCCGCAACCGCCGTTCCCCTTCGAGGACCGCTGGGCTGTCGCCACGATGCATCCCTCGGCGGTGTTGCGGGCGGACGACGCCGATCGGCGGGCACGCTACAAGCGCCTGCTGAGCGATCTGGTGGCGGCCAAGCGGCAGGCCGACGAGATAGGTCCAAGGGTCGGCTCGGCTGCGGGACGAGGGCCGGCCTCGCGCCGGCCGAAGCTGCGCGATCCCGATCAGCCGTAGATCTCGTTCAGCCGTAGATCTCGTTCAGCCGTAGATCTCGTTCCATTGGCGGATGTACCAGCGGGCAACTACGCCATTGGTCACGAACGGATCGCCCTTGGCGAACTCCTCCGCGGCTGCCATAGTCGTGAAGACGGCCATGGAGCCCTCTTCCTGCGGGTTGCCGAAGGCACCGACCAAGAGGAGCTCTCCACGGTCGTGAAACTCGTCCAAGCGAGCCTTGTGCGCCGGGAAATGCGCAGGGGCCTTGGACGCCACATCGGCGGCGGGCTCATAGAACACGACGTATTTCACAGCGCCCTCATCTCCCGGCGATGCTTGGCGGCAGCAGCGGTTTTTAGCGTTCAGTGTTCGCCTTGATGGAGCACGCCGGCCTGTGTCAAAGCCGCGACCCGCTCCGGTGACAGGCCCAATCGAGTCCCGAGGATTTCTTGGTTGTGCTCGCCGAGCAGTGCGGCCTCTAGCGGCGGCAGCTCGGGCTGGGCACCGAACTTGAAGGGGAATCCGGGGATGGGCACCTTGCCCAGCTGGCGGTCATCCACCCAACGGACCATTTCTCTGGCCTCGAAATGGGGGTGGCCGATGGCCTCGATCGGTGAGAGCACGGGCCCCGCGGGTACCCGGAACTTGGCCAGCTGCTCCAGGACTTCTTCATCAGTGGCGAAGCCGGCCATCCACCCTTCGACGATGGCCGCCAGCTCCTCGCGGTGGACGCCCCGGTCGGTCAGTGCCTTGAGTCTCGGGTCCTCCAATAGGTCGAGTCGACCGAGGCACTCACAGAGATTCGGCCATTGAAGGTCGAGCGCCAGCACGACGATCCAGCCCTCGGGGCCACGGAACACACCAGCGGGGAACACCAGCTCGTGGTGCGAGCCCATGCGCTTGGGCACGTACTCGCCGTTGCTGAAGTGGTTCACCTCCAAATGTCCTTCGTGGTAATGGAAGAGGCAGTCCGTCATGGCGATATCGATATGTTGCCCTTTACCTGTCCGTTCGCGGTAGTAGAGCGCATAGCCCAGCGAGGCGAACCCATGCACTGCCCCGGTCGAATCGCCCACCGACGAGCCGACGAACATGGGCGGTCCATCGGGGTCTCCGGTCATGTGCATGATCCCGGACACTGCTTGGGCAATGAAGTCGTATCCCTGTCGGGTGCCCCAAGGAGATGTCCGGCCGAAGCACGAGATAGACAGGTAGATGACGTCGGGGTTTACCGCCCGAATTGACTCGTAATCGAGCCCGCGTCGGGCCATGACATCCGCAGTGCCGAAGTTCTCGGCGACGATGTCGACATCGCGGGCCAGTTCCAGCAGCAGCTCCCGACCCTCGGGCGTATCCCAATCGATGCTGAGGCTCTTCTTGCCGCGGTTGTGCTGGACGAACCAGGCACTTCGTCCCTCGACCACGAGAGGCAGCAGCCGCGCCGGATCACCGACATCGGGAAGCTCGACCTTGATGATGTCGGCCCCCAACTCGGCCATCATTCGAGTTACCCCCGAACCGGCCAGGTATTGGGTGAAGTCCAGCACCGTGCAACCCTCGAGCATCAGCGGTTCGCCGTTCGACTGCGGCATCGAACACCCCCCTACGTGTCTTCCGTCACGTCCCCGCCGCACACCGTAGGTCACGAACTCGTCAGCGCGGTGCCGTTTCGAACTGCTGGCTGGCGGCGCACCCGGTGCTGTGTGCCACGCTGACGACCGTTCGCGCACGGGAGGGGAGCAAATGGCACGGCTCGACGGCAAGGTTGCAGTGGTCACGGGGGGAGCGAGCGGCATCGGCGAGGCGACGGTCCGGCGCTTCGTGGCGGAGGGCGCCAAGGTGGTCATCGCCGACATGCAGGAAGATCGGGGCGCGGCCCTGGCGGCCGAGTTGGGCGACGCCGCTGCCTTTGCCCGCTGCAACGTCATCCGGGAAGACCAGGTGGCAGCCGCCATCGACCAGGCCGTCAGCCGTTTCGGTGGCCTCGACGTGATGTACAACAACGCCGGCTTCGGTGGTGCCCTCGGGCCAATCTCCTCCATATCGGAAGAGGACTACGACCTCACGATGGACGTGCTGTTGAAGGGCGTCTTCTTCGGCATTAAGCACGCCGCGCCGGTGATGAGCGCCCAGGAGTCGGGCTCGATCGTCAACACGGCCAGCATCTGCGGTCTGCAGGCCGGCATCGGTGCGCACATCTACACCGTGGCCAAGGCTGCAGTGATCTCTCTCACCCAGAGCACCGCGCTGGAGTTGGCCGAGCACAACGTGCGGGTCAACGCCGTTTGCCCCGGCTACACGATCACCCCGCTGTTCGCCGGTAGCGCCAGCGCGTCGGAAGAACGGCTGTCCAAGGCCCGTGACCGCGCTGCGATGTCACAGCCCCTGCACCGGGCCGGTGATCCGGCCGACATCGCCAACCTCGTGCTGTTCCTGGCGTCCGACGAGTCGTCGTGGGTCACCGGGCAGGCCCACGTCGTGGACGGCGGTCTCATCGCCGGGCCGGCCTGGCGCGACCAGCCTCGCATGATGCGCGAACCTCACCCCATTCGGCTGCACCGGCCGCCGGCCGACTGAGACTGCAGAATCTCTCTGCGCGCGTTCTCATAACCACTCGCTGCGCTCGGCCGCAGCGAAGGGCCAGGTCAGCACGTGGGGCAGGCAGCTCGTCGGCGCATACGTGTTTCTCCGGGGACGAAACGCGCGGCGATGCCGTGATGTCACATGGCGTCTCGGCGGCATCGGCGTGTGGACGCTGCCCGGGCGTGATCGTCGGAGGGCGCTGGCCGCCCAGGTGGTCCTCGCCCGCCGGTTCGCGTCCGCGCTCGCGAACGTGGCGATCGCCAGCCTCTTGTGGGCGGGATGTCCCCTCCCACCCACTCGTGCCCAGGTCTCGTGGTAGCGGTTCGTCAGCGTCGCGATCTCCGGGGTTCGATCACCGGCCCCGGCGTCCGACTACGCCCGCTGTAGCTCGAAGACCGGGATCTGTCTCGCGGGCACGGGGTAGGTCAGGATCCGGGGACAGAGCTCCTTGACCTTCTCGTACACCGAGTCGCGCTCGCCCCCGGACAGCTCGCGAGCGACAGCGTCGTAGG
>JAXDQG010000323.1:0-3280 GCA_034667945.1 Acidimicrobiia bacterium
AAACCCCGAACCCGGATCGCACCGTGCCCGAGCAGCTGCTCACGATTCTGAAGCTGTGCCTGTTGGCCCTGCTGTACCTCTTCTTCCTGCGTGTCATCCGAGCGGTGTGGGTCGAGGTGAACGGCCCGCGGGTGCGGTCACGTTCCGCCCCGGCGCCCGCCGCCCCTGCGGCCGCCGTAGGGTCGCGCCAGGGTGCACGCGCGAAACGCAAGGCCGGGGGCCCGCCGGGCCCGGCCCTCGTCGTGGTGGCCCCTGCCGAGCAGAAGGGCAGGGTCTACCCCCTGACAGAGGAGCTCACGATGGGTCGTGCCGCAGGCTGCCAGGTCACGCTGGACGACACCTACGTGTCGCAGATCCACGCCCGGGTGTTCGTCCGTGAGGGACAGGTCTACGTGGAAGATCTCGGCTCCACCAACGGCACGTATCTCAACCGCGGGAAGGTGGCCGGTCCCATGCTGCTCGGGCCCGGAGATCAGCTGCAGGTGGGGTCGACCGTGCTGGAGCTGGCATGACGGCGCTCCGGGGTGCAGCCCATACCGACGTCGGCCGGGTTCGCTCGGTGAACCAGGATGGCGCGCTGACCTCGTCGTTCCTGGTGGCGGTGGCCGATGGCATGGGTGGACATCGCGCCGGCGAGGTGGCCTCGGCGTTGGCCTTGCGCTCGCTGGCCTCCCATGAGCGGTTCCGCTCGGCGGACGAGGTGACGCTCGCCGTGCACGAGGCCAACGACTCGATCTTCGAGGCGGCGGCGGACGAACCCGATTTGCGCGGCATGGGTACCACCCTCTGCGCCTTGGCCCTGGTCGATCGGGCGGGTGCTGGCGTGCAGTTGGTGCTGGTGAACGTGGGCGACAGCCGGGCCTACCAGATGCGCGAGGGCCGGCTCGATCAGTTGACCGTCGACCACAGCCTGGTGCAGTTGATGGTGCGCGAGGGGCAGCTGCGGCCCGAGGAGGCCGAGAGTCATCCGCAGCGCAACATCCTCACGCGGGCGCTGGGCATCGATGCCGAGGTGGACGTCGACAGCTGGCAGCTCGACCCGGTCCCGGGGGATC
The DNA here is from genome assembly GCA_034667945.1 of Acidimicrobiia bacterium. Lineage (GTDB taxonomy): Bacteria > Actinomycetota > Acidimicrobiia > Acidimicrobiales > CAIXPF01 > JAXDQG01. Next base: position 1,056 of record JAXDQG010000323.1, read on the forward strand.
GTTTCCTGATCTGCAGTGACGGCTTGTTCAACGAGGTCGACGTAGGGCGCATCGCCGCCACCCTGCGGGCCTACGTCGAGCCGGCCGAGGCGGCCCGGGTGCTGGTGGCCCTGGCCAACGAGTCGGGTGGACGCGACAACGTGACCTGCGTAGTGGTCGACGTGATCGACGACGACGGGACGCCGTCCTCCGACGCCGCTGAAGACGACGGCGAGACCGCCAGCGACGGCGCAGGTCGGCGCGGGGCAATCGGGGAGGCGCGCCCGACCCATCGCACCGACGTCCATCGGGTGGTTCCCGGCCCCGCCGGCTCGACGGCCACGACGGATGACACCGAGCCGACCAGCCGATACGGGCGCACCCTCACCACCGACGCACCGCCGGACACCACCCGTGCGCTTCTCGCCGAGGACGACGAGGTCCTGGCCCATCGCCGGGCCCTGGCGGACGAGCCGGCGCCGCTAGAGGCACGCCCGCGCCGCTTCACCGCCCGGCTGGTGATCTTCCTGTTCGGGATCATCGCTGTGCTGGCGGTCGCCGCCCTGGCCGTCGGCTGGTTCGCCACCCGCACGTACTACGTAGGGTTCGACGGTGAGCAGGTGGTGATCTACAAGGGTCGCCCTGGCGGGCTTCTGTGGATCCAGCCCTCCGTGACCGAACGGCCCAGCCCGCCGCTCGGCAAGGCGGACCTGGTTGCCGCGTTGTGCAATCGCGTGGACGGACAGCCCAGCGCCACCAGCCTGGCCCGCGCCCGCGATGTGCTGCAGCAGTTGCGGGCCGACCAGCAGCGCCTTTCCCGCCCCGCCACCCCCTGTGGCGGAGCCGCCTGATGAGCCGAGTGCGGCGAACCACCGAGTTGGGCCTCCTCATCCTCGGTGTCCTGATCGTCGGCGGCACCTACACGTTGGCCTCGCTGGCCCGGACGTCGTCGCTCCCCGCCAACATCGGTCCCTTCCTCGGCATGGTGTTCGTGCTGCTCGTCGTCGCCCATGTCGGCGTGCGGAAACTGGCCAGGGACGCCGACGGTTTGCTCCTACCCCTGGCCGGACTGCTGAACGGTCTTGGCTACGTCTTCATCGCCCGGAGCAACCAGCACCTGGCCGGCCTGCAGGCCACGTGGACAGCCCTGGGCATCGGGGCGTTCCTGGTGACGCTGCTGGTCATCCGCCGCGTCCGAGACCTGGATCGCTACCGCTACACGTTCGCGCTGGCCGCCATCCTGCTGCTGCTCCTCCCGCTCGCTCCTGTCATCGGCCGTGACATCAACGGGGCTCGCATCTGGGTCTCGCTCGGGCCGCTCAACTTCCAGCCCGGCGAGCCCGCCAAGGTGGTGCTGGCCCTTTTCCTGGCCGGTTACCTGGTCGAGCACCGCGAGCTGCTGGGGCTGTCGACGCTGCGCATCGGGCCGGTGATGCTGCCAGACCCGAAGCACATGGGCCCGCTGCTCATCGCCTGGGGCATGTCGATCGTCATCATGGTGTCCCAGAACGACCTGGGCTCATCGCTGCTGTTCTTCACCCTGTTCATCGTGTTGGTGTGGGTCGCCACGGAGCGAGCGGCCTATCTCGCCATCGGGCTGGCACTCTTCGCCGGCGGTGCCGCCATCTCCTACGAGCTCTTCGGCCACGTCCGAGATCGGGTGACCACCTGGCTCAATCCCTGGCCGGTGGCCCAGACGTCGGGCTACCAGGTCATCCAAGGGGCATTCGCCATGGCGAACGGGGGCATCACCGGTACGGGCCCGGGGCTGGGCGATCCCAGCCGCATCCCGGCCCGCGAGACCGACTTCATTTTCGCCGTCATCGGTGAGGAGCTGGGTCTGCTCGGCGGCGTGGCGGTGCTCACGGCGTTCCTGCTGCTGGTGGGCTGCGGCCTGCGCATCGCCCTGCGGGCCGAGTCGACCTTCGAGAAGTTGCTGGCCACCGGACTGTCCACGCTGCTCGGCTTTCAGGCCTTCGTGATCATCGGCGGCGTCATCCGCGTGCTGCCACTCACCGGCGTGACGCTGCCCTTCGTGTCGTTCGGCGGCTCTTCGCTGCTGGCCAACTACGTCATCTTGGCGCTCCTGGTGCGCATCTCCGACGAGACCGGCCGGCGGGCGCGCGAGCGGGCCGAGGTCGCCGCGCCGGCCGTGGGTGCGGGGGTCGCATGAATCGACGCATCACCCGCCTGGGCCTCGGGCTGATCTTCTGCTACCTGCTGCTCTTCGGTCAGCTCACTCGGAT
>JAXDQG010000324.1:0-7575 GCA_034667945.1 Acidimicrobiia bacterium
GCTGCGCCCCCGGGACTTCGCCGCCCGGCTCGGCGGCGACGAGTTCGTCATCGTCCTGGCCGGCGATGCCGAGACCCTCGAGGCTTCGGCGGTGGCCGACCGCATGCTCGAGTTGGTGGCCACGCCCATCGAGCTCGACGGCCATCACATCATCCGTACCGGCAGCATCGGGATCGCCTTTGCCAACGCGGGCGAGATGACCGCCGAGGGGCTGCTCGGTCACGCCGACGCCGCCCTCTACACCGCCAAGGACCAGGGACGGAACCGGGCCATCATCTTCGACGACGAGCTGCGCGCCGCTCGTGACGAGCGCTCCGACACCGAGATGCTCCTCCGCGAGGTGATCGACCAGGGGGGCCTCCAGCTCTACTACCACCCCGAGATCGACTTGCGCTCGGGCGCCCTGCTGGCCTGCGAGGCTTTGGTGCGCTGGCACCACCCGGTGCGTGGCTTCCTGCCGGCCGGCGCCTTCATCAAAGTGGCCGAAGAGACCGGACTCGTGGTGGACCTCGGCAAGTGGGTCCTCAACGAGGCCTGTCGTCAGATGGCCGAGTGGCTGCGCGTGTATCCGTCGACCGAGATGTCCGTGCGGGTCAACATGTCTCCGGCGCAGCTGGTGAGCCGGAACATCATCGACGTCGTGGCCCGGGCGCTGGCGCAGCACGGCCTACCTGGCAACCGGCTCTGCATCGAGATCACCGAGCACGCAGTCATGCAGGACGTCGATCGTGCCATCGGGATCCTCCGGGAGTTCCGGGCACTCGGTGTCGGCCTGGCCATCGACGATTTCGGCACCGGCTTCTCCTCGATGGCGCAGCTCAAGCGCCTGCCGGTCGACACCTTGAAGGTGGATCGGAGCTTTGTCACCGGACTGGGCACGGATCCCGGCGACCGGGCCATCGTCGAGTCGATCGTGCGGCTGGCGGAGGCGTTCTCGCTGGATCTGGTGGCCGAAGGTGTCGAGACGATCACCCACATCGAGCAGCTGCTCGAGTTGGGGTGCTACCGCAGCCAAGGCTTCCTGCTGAGCCTGCCGCTACCGGCGACCGTCATGGGGACCGTGATCCGCGACGGCGGGATCGAGATCCCAGGCTCGGTGTCTCACGCCGCCTGATCATCCTCGAGCTTCCTCCCCAAGGGTGGAGGACGCTACTGAGCGGCGCTCGTGATGTTCGACCGATCGGCGGGGCGCCACGAGGAAACAGTCGCCTCGACCAGGTCGGCGTAGGCACGCTCGGTCAATGGCGGCCAATACAGGAACCCCTGGGCGAACGCCACGCCGAGGCGCTCGAGGGTCGTGGCCTGTTCCTGCAATTCCACGCCCTCGGCCCGTACCTCGAGGCCCAGCGTGGAAGCCGTCTGCACCACGGAGTCAAGAATGGCCGTGTTCCGAGCGTCGCTCGGCAGACGGCGCAGCAGCGAGTGGCCGACCTTGACGTAGGCAAAGGGCAGGTCGAGCAGCAGGCTGAACGTACCCTGGGCCACCCCGAAATCGTCCAGCCCCAACCGCACGCCGGTCTCCGTCAGCCGGATGAGGTTGGCCCGCATCGTGCTGTCCACGTCGAGCCGGTCGTGGCCGGCCAGCTCGAGCGACAACAGACCCGGCGTCAACCCGTTGCGATCCAGGCAGTCCAGAACCTGATCCGCCAGGTCGGCGCGGCTCAGCTGGCGGCCCGAGAGGTTGCAGGTGAGCCCGACCGCCGGCGCGCCGAGGCGTCGATGGAGGCGGACGGTGGCGGCAACGGCTTCGCACAGCACCGCCAGATCGAGCGAGGTCTGCAGCCCGCTGCGCTCGGCGATGTCGAGGAACTGCGCCGGCAGCAGCATCTCCCCATCCGGTGACGACAGCCTCACCAGGGCTTCTGCGCCCATGATGCGGCCGCTGGCCAGCGACAGGACCGGTTGGTAGTTCAGAAGCACATCACCTGCGCCGAGCGTGTTGGCCAACAGCTCGCGGGCCACGAGTCGACGGGCCGCCGCCACCGAATAATCGTCCTCGAAGCGCTCGTAGCGGCGTCCGCCCCGCTCCTTGGCGAGATAGAGGGCGGCGTCCGCATGCTGCAGGAGCAACTCCGCGGTGTCGTCGTCGCCGGCCAGCACCATGCCGACGGATATCGATATCGGATGGGTGTGCCCACCGACCTCGAACGGCAGCCGGAAGACGTCCACCATTCGGCGAGCCGCCTCGTGCGCGGCCTGCTCGTCGGCCGCCTTGCTGACGAGCACGAACTCGTCGCCGCCGAGCCGGGCCAGCGTGTCACCGGCCGTCGTGGCGGCCAGCAGGCGCTCGGAGAGCTGGATCAGCAGATGATCGCCGTGGTCGTGGCCGAAGGTGTCGTTGATCTCCTTGAAGTGGTCGACGTCGCACATCAGCACCGTCGCCCGTTCCTCGGGCCCGGCGCTGAGCGCTTCCTGAAGCCGCTCGAGCAGCAGCCGGCGATTGGGCAAACCGGTCAAGGCGTCGTGCGTGGCCAAGTGCCGGAGCTCTTCCTCGTATCTCCGTTGCTCGGTCACGTCCTTGAAGACCAGCACCGAGCCGAAGACCTCACCGCCGCGCTCGGTCAGTGGGTGGGCGGTGACCAGCACGCGGCGCTCGTCACCGTCGGCCCTGCTGACCGTCCACTCCTCGTCGCTGACCGCCTCTCCTCGCAGCGGACGCTCGAGCAGGCTTTCGCAGGCGCTGGCCGAGGAGTCTGCCGGCCGCAGCGTGACGCCGTCGGGCAGGCGCAGCGGAAGTGAGGCGCATTGGTCCACGCCGAGCAGTCCGGACATCGAGCGGTTCATCACTGTGATCTGCCGCGCCGCGTCACAGGCCAGCACACCATCGTCGACGTGGTGCAGCGTGGCGTACAGAAACTGCACCAGACGGTCGTCCGCGTGCTCCGCCTGCTCCGGGAGGTTCGTAGGCGTCGTGGCGGAATCGCCGGCGTGGTCGGACGCGCTCTGAGCGGTGCCCGGCAGTCGGAATTGGGAGAGCTCCGAATCTCCTGTCATCACGGCACTTCACCTCGCGCCCCTTCATGCAAGCGCCTATGAGGTTGTCGTTCCTGATGACCCACGGTCACCTCGAGATCAATTACAAGCTCAACGGCCGCTTTTCCTGCAACCGCGCTTCTGGAACGACGATACCGAGTTCGCACGTGGCCTCCTCACGCGGTTATATGACCACGCTACGCCGCCGACAGGTGCTCAGTGGGGGACCCACCCCGCTGCTGAGCAGCGGAGGGCTGCTCGATGGACGCTCCTGCTCAGGCCGATCCCTCACGCGTGCGATTGCGTACGACGACGAATTCTCCCGCCTTGGTGTCGTCCTCGATGAGATCGATCACGGCGGCAGCCACGTCGTCTGGCTCTATCAACTCGAGGCGCTCGATGTAAGAAAGCATCCATCCGGCCGGGAAAGTCCCGTCGCCGGTCTTGTTCAGAATGGGTGTGTCGGTAATTCCCGGGCAGACGGTGTTGACCCGGATATCGAGAGAGCCGGAAAGGTCGCGGCACGATCGAGTGAAGGCAACCACTGCCGCCTTCGTGGCCGCATAGACAGCATCGTCCGGGAGCGGTTCAAAGGCGGCCATGGATGCCGTATTGACGATCGACCCTCCCCGCCCCCGCATGTGCTCGATCGCCAGACGGGTACCCAACACCACCGCCGTCAGGTTGATGTCGATCACCTGCCTCAGGCGAGCCAGTGATGTGTCGGGCCACGCCGGCTGGCCGGAGACGATGCCGGCGTTGTTGTGGACGATGTCTGGTGGGCCGTAACGATGCTCTACCTCGGCGAAGAAATGGGCCAGTTGGGTCACATTGGTGACGTCGATGTGGAAGTAATGACCGAGCGTTCCGGCGTCTTGCAGCATGCCGGCGGTGTCGTGCCCACCCGGGTCGTCGACATCCGCGATGACGACGGCTTCGGCGCCTTTGGCGGCGAGGGCAAGCGCGGTGGCCCGACCGATGCCTGCCGAACCGCCCGTCACCACGGCGAGCTTGCCCAGGATGTCCATGGCACGTTTTCTAGTCGCTCGTCTGTCGGGTTCATTTCATCGAGTCGAGCCCGTTGCTGCACCGAACGGGGTTCGATAGGTAGAAATGCTTGTTCGTTCGCGACGCGTTCAAGGCTCGATCAAGTCGACCGCATCACCCTGACCCTCCAAGGCGATGCAGATACGAGCGAGGTGCTCCGCATCCAGCGTCTCCACCAAGAGGTCGATGTCCACGCGCCGCACCGGCACAGCGGAGAGGAGACGCTGATGGGTCACCTCGATGAGGTTGCCTCCGAGGCGGCCGATCGTGGCTGCGATACGAGCCAGGTTGCCCGGCAGGTCATCGGTCTCGACCCGCATGCGGGTGAGGCGTCCCTGGCGCACCAGGCTGCGGAGGATCACCGAGGAAAGCACCCGGGGATCGATGTTGCCGCCGGACAACACGATGCCGACCTTGCGACCGGCGAAGCGGTCCGGTTTGTCCAGCAGGGCGGCCAGTGAGGCCGCGCCCGCGCCCTCACTGACCGTCTTCTCCACTTCGAGCAGCAGCCCGATGGCCTCCTCGAGCCGCGCTTCGGGCACGGTCAACACCTCGATGCCGTGGTTCGAGAGGATCTTGCGGGCGATCACCCCCGGGCTCTTCACCGCAATGCCATCGGCGATCGAGTGGCCCGAAGGGAGTGGCGGCATGCCGGCGGCATTGAGCGCGGCCGCCATGTAGGCGTAGCCGGCGGCCTGCACCCCTACCACCTGGCAGGACGGCGCCAGATGGTGAGCCGCCACGGTGATGCCCGAGATCAGGCCTCCGCCCCCGACCGGCACCACCACCACGTCGAGGTCCGGATGGTCGGTGAGCAGCTCGAGGCCCACGGTGCCCTGCCCGGCGATCACCGCGGGATCGTCGTAGGGATGGATGAGGATGCGCCCCTCCTCCTGCAACTCCGGGAGGCGCTCCATCGCTTCCGCCAAGGTGGCTCCATGCTGCACGATGCGCGCCCCGAGCCGAGCGGTGTTGGCCACCTTGGCCAGGGGGGCGGTCACCGGCATGAGGATCGTCGCCGACACGCCCAAGCGGGCGGCGTGGTAAGCGACGCCTTGCGCGTGGTTGCCGGCCGACACCGCCACCACGCCACGGGCCCGCTCCTCCGGGCTCAACAACATCAAGCGGTTGGCGGCGCCACGGTCCTTGAACGATCCCGTGAATTGCAGGTTCTCGAACTTCACCACCACCTCGGCGCCGGTGATGCCCGAGAGGGTGCGAGAGGGCGCCGAGGGCGTCCGGTCGACCACACCGGCCAGCCGCCGCGCGGCCGCCTCTACATCGCTCCAGGTCACCGGGATACTCATCAACCTGCATCTTGCCGGGCGTAGGCAGGCAGTGTCGGCCGGAGGACAGTGACCTACCGCGGCGATCGGGTGGGCGATACGATGCGGCGGGCTGCGAGCGGAGTCGGAGAACGGCTGGTTCGACGCGCACCCACCTGTGCCGCTGCGAGTTCGGCCCCTCCGGGTCAGCGAGCAGAAGGTGGTGCAACGGGTGAGGAGATCGACACAGGCGGGGTTCACAGGCGGCGGCACCGCCGTGGCGGTGTTTGCAGTTCTGGCGGCGGCCAGTTCGGCGACGGTGCTGCTGCGCGGCAGCGTCGGCGAGGCTGCGCCCATCCCGCTCGGCACCCCGATACCGGGTGAGGACGGCGTTCCTACGCCCTCGGCCGACAGCGGGTCGTTCCCGGCCTCGTCGACGACCATGACATCCCCGCCGGTCACGGTTCCGCTGCCTCCCCCGATACCGATGACCCCTACATCGATCCCGGCTGCCGTGCCGCCCGTCGACCCGGCTGCCCTGCCGGCGCTGGGTTGGGGTGACCGGGGCGAGCACGTCCAGCTCGTGCAGGACCGCTTGACCGCCATGGGTTTCCGCCCTTCGGACGACAACGGTCGCTACTGGGCGGGAACCGCTTCGGCTGTGCTGGCCTTCCAGAAGTTCGAGGGGCTCGATCGCAGCGGCGAGGTCGACACGGTGACCTGGCAGCACCTCTTCTCACCGGTCGGGTACCTTCCACCCCAACAGCCCGCATTGGTGCCGAAGGTCGAAGTCGATCTCGAACGCCAAGTGCTGTTCGTGCTCAACGCCGAACATCCCGGTCAGGTCACGATCCTCAACACATCGACGGGGGGCGAGTACTACTACACGAACAAAGACGGCTCGTCCGATTATGCCTTCACACCCGAGGGATCATTCCATGTGTATCGCCGCTACAACGGCGTGGAAGAGGCGCCGCTCGGCACCTTGTATCGGCCGCTGTACTTCCATCGTGGCTGGGCCGTGCACGGGTCGCCTTCCGTCCCCGCCTATCCCGCCAGTCATGGCTGCGTTCGGCTGAGCAACGATGACCAGAACTGGCTGTGGGACCGGGCTCCGGACAGCATGGAGGTCGTCGTGAGGGCCACTATGAACCCGGAGACCATCCGTCTGCAGCAGCTGCAGGAGTTCATGGACAGCTACGGGTCTGCTCCGCCGATGCCGGTGTGAGCCCTGCTGATTTACTTCTCGCCCTGGCCGCTCGAACGGGCGGATTTCGGAAGAAACCTCGCCAGGGACGGATGCGCTCAGCTGACCGCTCGATAGCGGCCGGGGTCGATCTCGTTGACCAGGCCGCTGGGCAGCAGCCGATCGAGATGCAGCTTGGCGGACCGGCGCTCGACCGGATCGACGAACAGCGAGACCACATGCGGTCGATAGACGAAGCGCTCTTTCACGATGTCGTCGAGCGACCGAGGCTCGGCCAAGAAGGCCATGAGGGCGTCTTCGCGGCGGCGAATCACGCTGCCGAACTCCTCCAATTGCTCGAGGAAGTCGGCTCGCCCTTCGATCACCCCCTTGTGGTGGAAGGTGGCGAACCACCGAGCGTCGATGTCACGACACCGTTGGAGGGAGCGTTCGAACGCTTCGAGATCGCTCCAAGCATCGCCGTAATAGGGCCCGAACCCGGTCAGATCTACGTCGGCGACGTAGAAGAATCCGTCCGGCTCGACCAGCAAGCCGCAATGTCCCAGCGTGTGTCCGGGCAGGTGGACGACCGTGGCGGAGTTCCCGCCGCCCAGATCGAACACCTGGCCGTCGTCGAAGGTCTGTGCGTCCGGCCTGGCTACGACGTGGAACACGTCGACGAGCTCGGGGCGCCATGCTTCGGAGATCTCGGCGCCGAGCCCGTAGATCTCGAGCAATCCGTCGATGCCATCGCGCACGCCAATGGCGTCCGCGTGATGGACGTGCACGGGGAGCCCGTCGAAAAGGTGCAGTCCGGCGACGTGATCTTCGTGCGCGTGGCTGATGAGCACCCGGTCGACCGGAGCCCCCGGGGCGTGGCCCAACCTCGAGACCGATATCGACGGGTCGACGATGATGCGTTGATCGGGACCTGCGATCACCAGGGAGTTGCCGTCGGGGTATTTCCCGTTCTCGTCACCGAAGAGGATGCTCACTGCTCCGAAGTGCCGAAGCTCCACGTCGGGGCGGTTCGACGCCGGCTCGCCCAGCGGGGAAAGGTCGCTCACGGGTCGGCAGGGTAGCGTGGCCCGCCATGAGCTGGGT
>JAXDQG010000325.1:0-3780 GCA_034667945.1 Acidimicrobiia bacterium
CCACCACGCGTGCCCACTACTTCCCCGGGAGCCGGGCCATGACGGTCAAGCTCGTGGGCGAGCGGGGTACCGGGCGGGTGCTGGGTGGCCAGATCATCGGTGAGGAGGGCGCAGCCAAGCGCATCGACGTTCTCGCCGCCGTCGTCACCACGCGCATGACCGCACAGGAATTGGTCGATCTGGACGTGTCCTACGCGCCGCCGTTCTCGCCACTGTGGGATCCCGTCGTGGTTGCCGGTCGGGTGCTTGCCAAAGAGCTCTGAGCCGCGGGGGAGCCGTGGGCCTCGGGGCTGGCGAGGAGTCTTAGCGGTATGACGGAGCTGTCTGTTCTTCTTTCCCGTGGCCGATAAAGCCATTCGCGCGGCGCGCTGTTCACACGCACGAAACATCGCGAAATGATCGGTACACACGATTAACCGAAGCTGTCGCTCCTTTCCGCGTAATCGCGGCCAACTCCAGCGGTCGGCGGGGTCGTGGGCTCGCTGCTGCTCGGGTTCTTCGCCGATACGACCGTGAACCCGTTGGGTGCGGACGGTCTGTTCAATGGGGGCGGAACGTCGCTGGTCGGCAAGCAGCTGTTGGCAGTGGTGGCCACACTTGCCTACTCCGGCGTCGTCACCGGTGTCCTGGCGTTCATCGTGCATGGGGCCGTCGGCCTCCGGGTCACCGAAGACCAAGAGGCGCAGGGACTGGACATCACCCAGCACGCCGAAGTGGGCTACAACCTGTGACGAGAAGAAGAGGGAAGGGAGCTGTCGGATGGTGAAGCTTGTGACGGCCATCGTCAAACCGTTCAAGCTGGACGAGGTAAAAGACGCCATCAAGGGCCTCGGCATCCAGGGTGTGACTGTGTCGGAAGTCCAGGGTTTTGGGCGTCAGGGTGGTCATACCGAGGTCTATAGAGGCGCCGAATACAACGTCGATTTTCAGCCCAAGGTGAAGCTCGAGATCCTGGTTGAAGATACGTCGGTCGATAGCCTTCTCGATACGATCGTCCAGTCCGCACGTACCGGAAAGATCGGCGATGGCAAGGTTTGGGTGAGTGATGTCGATCAGGTCATTCGCATCCGAACCGGAGAGATGGGAAACGACGCCCTCTGAGTCCGCGCGGCGATTGTCGTGACCCGCCTGAACCGAGACGACCTCCTCGGCAACGCGGCGCTCCGCGGCAGTGCCTTCTCGCGCGCGCTCACCGACCGGTTCGACCGCTGGCTTCGCCAGCTCTATGTGACCGCCACTGGCGCGCCTGAGCGTGTCGCACTCGTGGCCGTGGGGGGATACGGCCGGGCCGAGTTGTGCCCGCAGTCCGACCTGGACGTGCTGCTGGTGCACGATGGACGGGTCGACGTGGCCGAGCTGGCCGAACGGCTCTGGTATCCCATCTGGGACGAGGGGGTGAAGCTCGGCCATGCCGTGCTCACGCCTCGTGAGGCCATACGGCTGGCCCAGGACGAGATCGACACCGCCACCGCCCTGCTCGATGCCCGTCACGTCGCCGGCGACCGGGCCATCACCGAGGAGCTGGTGGCGACGGCGCGCAAGCAGTGGGTCAAAGGCGCGTCGAAGTGGCTGCCGAAGCTGCGCGATGCCCTCGTGCTGCGGACGGCAACGCCCGGTGAGGTGGCGTTCCTCCTCGAGCCAGACCTCAAGCTCGGTCGGGGGGGCCTGCGCGATGCCCACGTGCTCCGGTGGCTCGAGGCGGTATCCCCGGGCATCCTCGATGCCGATCGCGCCACGTTCGACAATGCACACGAGCGGTTGCTCGAGACCCGGGTGGCTCTGCATCTGCGCACCAAGCGGCGTGGCGATGTCCTGCTCTTGGAAGAACAGGACGGCGTGGCGGACCACCTGGGCCATCGCGACGCCGACGACCTGATGGCCGCGGTGGCCTCGGCGGGCCGCACCATCGGCTGGTTGACCGACGATGCCTTCGACCGTGTGTCGCTGGCTGGCTCGCGGTTTCGCCGTCGACCGAAGGACCGGCGCTTCGGCGGGGGCCTCGTGCTGCGCGACGGTCAGATCCACCTCGACGACGATGTGGCGCCCGGGGCGGCCGGTTGTGCGCAGCTGCTCGACGCCGCCCGCACCGCAGCCGACAACCGTGTGCGTCTGGCCAGGGGCACGCTGGAGCGCTTCACCCAAGCAGGTCTGACGTTTCCCGATCCCTGGCCCATCGAGCTGCGAGAGCGGTTCGTCGAGCTCCTGCGCTGCGGCGAATCGGCCATTTCGGTCATCGAGACCCTCGAGCACTGGAGCCTGTGGGTACGGGTGCTGCCCGAGTGGGAGCCCTGTCGCAGCCGACCGCAGCGCAACGCGTACCACCGCTTCACCGTCGACCGGCACCTGTGCGAGGCGGCGGCCAACGCCGCCGGTTTGGCCGGGCGCGTCGAACGGGCCGACCTGCTCGTCGTGGGCGCGCTCCTCCATGACATCGGCAAGGGCTACCCACCCGCGGACCACACAGATGCCGGGGTCGAGCTTGTGGGTGCCATGGCGCCGCGCATGGGCTTCGACGAGAGCGACACCTCCGTGCTCACCGACCTCGTCCGCTACCACCTGCTGCTTCCCGACGTGGCCACCCGTCGCGATCTGTCCGATGACACGACCATCCGACACGTGGCGGAAGCGGTCCGGACCGAGGGCCGACTTCGGTTGCTCCATGCCCTGACGGAGGCCGACTCGGTGGCGACGGGCCCCGCGGCCTGGGGCGAGTGGAAGGCCGGCCTGGTTCGCGAGCTGGTAGATCGCACCTCCCGCTACCTGGCTGGCGAGCAGACGGTCGAGGTGGTGGGGCTCTTCCCGACACCCGAGCACCGCCAGCTCATCGCCCAGGGGCGTCGCGTGGTCAAGGCCGAGGCCAACACCATCACCGTGGTCGACAACGACCGTCCCGGTCTGTTCTCCCGCGTGGCCGGCGTCCTGGCCCTGAACGGGCTCGACGTGCTGGGCGCCAACGCCCACTCTGACGACAACGGCGTCGCCCTCAACGAGTTCACTGTGGCGAACAGCTTCGGGTCACCGATCCGCTGGGACAAGGTGCAGGCCGACGTCGATGGGGCGCTGCGAGGCCGCCTGGCGGTGCGAGCGCGTCTGGCCGAACGAGCCCGGGTCTACGGTCGGCGTCGCGTGAGCGGACCGGCCTGGGCGCCCTTCGACAAAAAGGTACTGATCGACAACAACGCGTCGGATGTTGCCACCGTCATCGAGGTGCGGGCCCCTGATGCGCTCGGCTTGTTGTACCGCATCACATCCGCGTTGACCGAGCTCGATCTCGACATTCGTTCAGCTCGTGTGCAGACACTCGGTGACCACGTTGTCGACGCGTTCTACGTGGTCGATGCAGCAGGCGAGAAAGTGTCGGAATCCGGGCATTTGGACGAGGTCGAACGGGCGTTGCTGTATGCCCTCGGCGAATGAGGTTGTAAGCTCGGCCGCGTGTTGGCCGAGCACCGCAGCCAGCGGTAACCGGCAGCTCAGCAAGGTGATCGAACGGCGCTTCCGGTTCCACTGGGAGCTTCGGGCGAGGTCCATTGCCCGGAGCACAACGCAAGACCAGCAAGCTGCAAGCAGGAGACCGATAAGTGGCAGTCGGCACCGTCAAGTGGTTCAACAACGAGAAGGGCTACGGCTTCATCTCACCCGATTCCGGTCAGGATGTGTTCGTGCACTTCTCCGCCATCCAGGGACGCGGCTTCCGGTCCCTCGAAGAGGGGCAGCGGGTCGAGTTCGACATCGTTCCCGGTCGTAAGGGCAACGAAGCGCAGAACGTCAGGGTGGTTT
>JAXDQG010000326.1:0-3717 GCA_034667945.1 Acidimicrobiia bacterium
GATCTGGGAGTAGAAGGCCTTGGTGGAGGCCACCGACATCTCGACGTCACGACCGTCGGACGTGTAGAGCACTCCGTCTGATTTGTCCACCAGGTCGCTGTTGCGCCGATTGACGATGCTGATGACCCGGGCGCCCCGGGCGCGGACGAGATCGACGGTGCGGTTGGTGTCGGTGGTCGTGCCCGATTGGCTGATGGCGATCACCAGCGTGTCCGACATGTCACCCCGCAGTCGGAAGCCCGACAGCTCGGTGGCCAGCACGGCCTCGGTGCGCAGGACGTCGACCGGCACGGTGCTCGACAGCGCGAGGGCCAAGCCCTGGCCGGCCACCGCGGCCGTGCCCTGCCCGATGACCACGACGTTGGAGATGCGGCCGCTGGCCAGCGCCTCGGTGACGTCCGGCGGCAGCGTCTCGGGCCCGAGCCGGACTTCCACCGTGCCGTCGTCGGCGTCGACCAGCTTTCCCCGCAGCGTCTTGCGGAACGACGACGGCGACTCGGAGATCTCCTTGAGCAGGAAGTGGGGATAGGAGCCCCGGTCAATGTCACGGGTGGTGATCTGCGGGGTTACCAGCTCTTGGCGGTTCACCGGCAGTGTGGACCCGTCATAGGCCCAACGGGTGATGCCGTCGAGCGTGCCGGCCCCCGCGGCGTCGAGCAGGATCACCTGGCCGCGGCTGCCAGCCGGGTTGTCGGGATCGGCGGGTGTCTCACCGTCCATGCGGAGGTAGTGGTCGGTGACTTCCACCAGCCCATATGGCTCGGACGCCACCACGTAGACGTCCTCCGCCAAGCCGACGTACAGGGCCTGCCCACTCCCCCGCAGCGCCAACAGCAGTGCTTCCGGGCGAGCCGCTGCCTGGGCAGCGATGGCCACCGAGCCCTCCATCTGCGCCACCGAGCGCCGAAACGCCTCCTGCAGGGGAAGACCCTCGAGGAGGTGACGCGAGGTCAGTGTGGGAATGACCTTCGCGTCAGTGGTGATCTCGGGGCGGATGCGCAGGCCGTGCGCGGCCTTGAGATCGGCGAAGTTGTCCACGTCGCCGTTCAGCGCAGCAGTGACGTAGGAGCCGCCGTCGCCCTCGCGTTCGTCCTCGTCCTCGTGGGAGTTCAGCGGGTGGGCGTTGGGTCCGGAGATGATGCCGACAGATGCCCAACGGGTGTGCGACAGCACCACGACTTCGGCCTCGTGGCCCGCGAGCGCGCGACGGAGCAGGCCGTCCTCGACGATGGTGGCCCTGAGGTGTCGGGTGTTGTCACCTAGCTCACCGATCTCAGCGGCCGCCTTGTAGGCGAACGACAGGCAGCCCTGGGCCATGGCCACGGAGCCGTTGCCGAACAGCTCGTCGTGGCGTTCGGCCAACTCGCTGGCCAAGGCAGGCTGCGTCAGATCGAGCCCGTGGTTACGGACCAGCACGTTGACACCAGCCGAGTCGCGCCCCCGGACTTCCAGGCGGTCGATGGCCGAGAGTGCTTCTTGAATGGCGAGGTAACCGAGCACCGCAGAGGGCGAAGGTGACGTGCCAGCCAGATCGGCCACCGCGCTGGCGGTACGGAGCCGGTCTTCCGAAACCGCCCACAACTGGTCCTTCAAGCCGATCAGGCGACCACCGATGCTCTCGAGCTCGGCCGGGGTCCGGCCGGCGTCGTTGGCATCGAGCGCCTTTTCGATGTCGCCAACTTCGCCGATGAGGCGGAGAAGACGACTGCTCAGCTCGACGGTCAGCGCGGGGTGGCCCGTGAGTGCGGTGACCCCGGCGGCGCCGCGGAGCAGCCGATCGAGCTTGGCCAGGGTCTCCGTCGCTGCCTCGAGCGAACGTTCGAGAGACTCCGGCCTTGCGCAGGCAGTGACGTAGCTCTCTGCCGCCGAGAGGAGTTCGAGAAGTTCGTTTGCGGAGGGTGCCGAACGGGTGCTTCGGCGCCGGAGCACGGCAACGATCCCGCACATCTTGATGTAATCCTCCTGATGGCGGTCAGTCACCAGAGACGCTCGGGTGATGACCGCACGTTGGCCGCTGCCTTCAGCGAATCAGTTACCGGTCAGAAGCACTCACACGCACCCGCCGGTTACGGATCCTACCGGAGCAAATCCTCGACTACGCGTACGAGTTCCGCCGTCGCGTCTTCGGCTTGCTGGGCGGTCGGCGCCTCGACCATCACCCGGATCAGTGGCTCGGTGCCGGAAGGGCGGATGAGGACCCGTCCGGCTTCACCCAGCCGCTCCTCGACCTCGGCCACGGCCGGCCGCAGCTGCTCGATCACGGCTTCCGCCGGCCGATCCAGGCGAACATTGCGCAGGACCTGCGGGAGACGGGTCATGGCGCGCTCAGCGAGCTCGGCCAGCGAAGCGCCTGAGCGGCGGACGAGGTCGGCCACCTGCACCCCGGTCAACAAGCCGTCGCCGGTGGTCGCCATGCGGCGGAAGATCACATGGCCGGACTGCTCGCCGCCCAGCGCCCAAGAGCCCGATTCGAGCGCCGCCAGCACGTGGCGGTCGCCAACAGGCGTTTCGTGCACGACGATCCCGTTCCGGCGCATCCCGAGACGAAAGCCCTGGTTGGCCATCACGGTGACCACGACGGTTTCCTCGGGCAGCTCACCGCGCGCCTGCAAGTCCATGGCGCACATGCCTATGAGCTGGTCGCCGTCAACCACGGCACCGAGGTGATCGACCGCCAGGACACGGTCGGCGTCGCCATCGAAGGCGAGCCCCAGATCTGCCCGGCGCGCGATCACTGCAGCCTGCAGGGCCTCGAGATGGGTCGAGCCGCAGCCTTCGTTGATGTTGGTTCCGTCCGGTTCGTCGAAGAGCACTATCAGCTCGGCGCCCAGCTGCCGGAGCACTTCGGGGGCCACGGCCGAGGCGGAGCCGTGCGCGCAGTCGATCACCAGGCGCAGCCCGCCGAGTGAACGACCTTCGATGGACTGCACCACCGCCGCCCGATAGCCGTCCACCAACTCGGGTGCTTGCCGTACGCGACCGACACCAGCCCCTACCGGCCTCGACCCATCGGCAATGCCGTCGGTCACCGCACGAACCTCGGCCTCGACCACGTTCTGCTCTTCGTCGCCGAGTTTCAGCCCGCCGCGGGCGAAGAGCTTGATGCCGTTGTCCGGGAACGGGTTGTGCGACGCAGAGATCATGGCCCCGGCGAGACCGTCGCGGGCGGCGACCCACGCCACCACCGGCGTAGGGCAGACCCCCAGCGTGACGACATCGACGCCCTCAGATGCCAACCCGGCGCACATGGCGGCCTCGAGCAGCGGGCTGGAAGCCCGGGTATCCCGGCCGACAACCACCACGCCGGGTCCGTTCCAACGACCGGCCGCCCGTCCGAGCGCGAGCGCGTATTCGGGCGTCAGATCGCGATTGGCCAGACCGCGTACGCCGTCTGTGCCAAATCGAGGAAGCGCGGGCCCGGGCCGCGACTCGCTCACCGCTTGGAGTACTGAGGCGCCTTACGGGCCTTCTTGAGGCCGTACTTCTTGGACTCCTTCTTGCGATCGTCCCGGGTGAGCAGCCCCGCCTTCTTCAACTGGGGACGCAGCTCGGGATCGAGCTCGTTCAGGGCGCGGGCGATGCCCATGCGCAGCGCGCCGGCCTGACCGGAGACACCACCACCGTGGATGGAGCAGTCCACGTCGTACACCTCGGCCATGTTGGTCAGGCGCAACGGCTCGGAGAGGATCATGCGATGGGTGGGAGTGGGGAAGTAGT
>JAXDQG010000327.1:0-2563 GCA_034667945.1 Acidimicrobiia bacterium
CCGTGTCCGCTGAAGCCCGTATCGCCGAACTGGGTCTGACGCTTCCCGACGCCCCTCGCCCGATGGCCAGCTACGTCACGGCGGCCCGTTCCGGCGATCTGGTGTTCACCGCGGGACACGGCCCCAGCCGGGCGGATGGGACGGTCATCACCGGCAAGGTGGGCGCGGAGCTGGATGTCGAGCAGGGCAAGGAGGCAGCCCGGGTCACCGCCCTGGCGATCTTGGCGACGCTCAAGGCCGAGCTGGGCAGTCTCGACCAGATCACCCGCATCGTGAAGGTGCTGGGGATGGTGAACTGCCCGCCCGACTTCAAGCACCACCCCGAAGTCATCAACGGGTGCTCCGACCTGCTCGTGGAGATCTTCGGCGACGCCGGCAAGCACGCTCGCTCGGCAGTCGGGATGGGCTCGCTGCCGTTCAACATCGCCGTCGAGATCGAGATGGTGGTCGAAGTCGGTTAGCGGCTGCTGCCGTCAGCTACAGCGGCCAGCGCAGCCGCGACCAGGGCCCGTTCCTCGACCCGAGGCGCGGCGATGCGCACGGCCGGAAGCTCCAGGCCATGGCCGCGCCCCAGTGTTCGCACTGCGATCCCCGCCGTGGCCAAGCGAGGGGCCAGACCGGCAGCCTCGCCGGACACGAGTCGGAAGTGCGTCACCGCCCCATCGATCACGGCTCCGCCCGCGGCGTCGCTGCCCCAGATGGCGACCAGCTGCTGTGCGAGCCAGGCACTGTCGGCCTGCAGTGCCGCGTGACTCTCGGCCTGCCAGCACCGATCTCCCAAGGCGGCCGCCACGGGCGCCACTTCCAAGCCGGAGACGGGCCACGATCCCCGGCGGACCGTCAGCGCCGCCCGCAAGGCCGGGTTGGGCGACCACGCCACGCCGACCCGGGCCCCGGCCACGCCGAAGAACTTCGAGGGAGAGCGCACGACCAGCAGGTTCTCGAACGCCTGACCGATCATCGAATACTCGCCCGGCACGTTCACGAACTCCACGTAGGACTCGTCCACGACGAGCACACCTCTGCCGCGCGCGGCCATCAGTGCCTGGCCCAACTCGGCCGCGGTGAACGCACGACCCGACGGGTTGTGCGGATTGGAGATCAGCACCACCCGGTCAGCCTCCAGCAGGTCGCTGACCAGCTCGAGGCGGTGGTGCACCGCCGCTTCACCGGCCGCGGCGCGCGGAAACGCCTGGCGATACTCGGTGTAGGCCGGCACGGGGACAGCGACTCGAGGCGCCAGCGGCGAGCCCGCCAGCAACCAGATCAACTCGCTGGCGCCTCGACCGGCCACAAGCTCGTGTGCTGGCACACCGAGGAAGCGCCCATAGGCCTCGGTGAGCTGCTCCGACGCGCCGTAGGGGTGACTGCGCAGCAGAGTGGCCGACGCGTCTCTCAGGGCGGCCAATGCGCTGGGCGGCGGGCCATAGCGACTGACGCATGTGGAGAGATCTACCTGCACGGACGCCGGCAGGTGCCGTGGATCACCTCCCTGCGGAGCGACGTCGAAAATGTCTGGAGGAACAGAGGCCGAGTTGGAGTCGCCCTGGCGACGGCTCACGGGGCGGCTCTCCGGGCAATGGCCGAAACCAGGTCCACCAGGCAATCGACCTCCTCTTCGCTGTTGTAGTAATGCACGGACGCCCGCACCAACGTGTCGAGCCCACGAGCAGGTAGGTCGAAGCGAGCGGACGAAGCGGAGGAAACTGCGACGTTGACGCCGTCCAACCGGAGCCGTTCGGCAACCTGCTGGGCCGGCACTCCGGCAACCGTGAACGTCACGATGGCGCAGCGACGCCGCCCCTGGTCGTGCACGTCCACGCCGGGAAGCTCCTGCAGGCGGCGCCGCAGCTCTTCGGCCATGGCCACCAGCCGGGCCTCGATGGCGTCGATCCCCCAGCTCAGGGCGTAGTCAATCGCAGCTGCCAAGCCGAGCTGGATGGCCATGGACCGCTCGAAGTACTCGAAGCGCCGTGCGTCTGGCCGGACCTCGTATCGAGCCGGCGCCGTCCAGGTGGCTCCGTACAGATCCAGCACGGGCGGCACCAACCGGTCGAGCAGCTCTTCCCGGACGTACAGGAAGCCGGTTCCCCGGGGGCCCCGCAGGAACTTGCGGCCGGTGGCCGACAGCACATCGCAGCCGAGCTCGCACACGTCGAGTGGGAGCTGGCCGGCAGCCTGGCAGGCGTCCAGCAGGAACGGGACGCCCGCGGCCCGTGTCAGTCGACCGATATCTGCCGCCGGGTTGACCAGTCCGCCCTGCGTGGGCACCAAGGTGACCGCCACAAGCGCGACCCGTTCGTCGAGCATGGCGGCCAGCGCTTCGATGTCGAGCTGGCCCGACTCATCATCGGGCACGACCTCCAGCGCGACCCCGTCGCGCTCAGCGACCTGCAGGATGGGCAGGACGTTCGACGCGTACTCGGCCCGGCTGACCAGGATGCGATCCCCCGGCTTGAAGCGAAAGGCCGCGAAGGCGGCCGCCCAGGCCCGGGTGGCGCTGTCCACGATGGCCACTTCGTGAGGACCGCAGTGCAACAGTTCCCCCACGGCGTCGTAGGCG
>JAXDQG010000328.1:0-8720 GCA_034667945.1 Acidimicrobiia bacterium
CGGCCCAGAGCTGCCACGAGCGTTCGACGGTGGCGTTCAGTTCAGCCGTCACAGTCATCGTGAGGGCCTTCGGATCCTTGTGGATGTTGGTGACGGTCATGTCTGGTCTCCTCCGGGATGGTCGTCGGCGAGGATCTCGCCCATTCGGTCGATGCGGCCCCGCCAAATTGCCTCGTACTGCTCGAGCAGCTCAGAGGCCATGCGGATGGTGTCGACGTTGGTACGAACGAGTTGTTCACGGCCTTGGCGGCGCTTGGTCACGAGGCCTGCTCCCTCCAGTACCACGACGTGCTTCTGCACGGCGGCGAAGCTCACCGGGTAGGCACGCGCCAGAGCGGAGACGTTGGGCTCTCCGCGCAGCGCGCGCCGCAGGATGTCCCGCCGCGTGGCATCGGAAAGGGCGTGGAACACGCGGTCGGCCCGCTCGTCCGTTACATCTACAACCATCTGGTTGTAGATAACCACGAGCGAGCGAGCGATGCAACCCTGCGAGGATCAGCCAGCCGGCGGTGGGTTGCGGCGGTGAAGGTCCTTCTGCCTACGTGCGCGCCACGGCAACCAACCAGGTCGGATGGCTCGAGTTCAACCGGCCCCCCGTGAATGCTTTGACCGGACCATGGTTCGCGAGGTCAGCCGGGCCCTCAGCGCCTTCGAGGAGGACCACGATGTGCGGGTGATCGTGTTGGCCAGCGCTCTCGGCCGGTACCTTCAGCGCAGGCGCCGACCTCGAGACCTTTCGCAATATCGACGAGAACGGTATGGCGGTGTGGTGCGATCTCGTGCACGGCATCGTCGGGCAATTGCGAGACTCGAGCAGGCCACCATTGGCGGCCATCCGCGTCGCTCGCCGTCAAGCCGTCCGAGGCGTTGGCTGCTATTCGCCAATCGATCACCAGCGGTGGCGGCACAAGCTCTGCCGACGGGCTGGCCATCGAACCTCGCCTAGCCGTGGGCCTCGCGGCTACGGCCGACTTCCGTGAACGTGTCAGCGCGTTTCTCGAGAAACGAGCGCCGGAGTGGCGCCGCTGAGATTGCGGAGAGCTCAGAACCAGCTGACGCTGCGAGCGCCATGTATGCCGGGCACGTTGAACCTTGTGCCGTCTTGGTGAATGATCACCAAGTCATCCATCCCCTCTCGGACTGCGACGAGCGCATAACCATCCGGTGACCAAGCAACCGAATGGAACTTGACAGAGCCGTAGAGGTCGCTTGGCTCGCCATTGAGTGCCGCCCACACCTTCACGCTGCCGCTGGCAAGATCCAGAACTTCGACGGTTGACTGCCGTGTGGTGATCTGGTCGACCGTGCGTACGAAGGCGATACTTGTTCCATCTGGTGACCAGGCGGGAGAACGGTACGCTCCGTCACTCCAAGACTTTGTTTGGTTCAGTGGGAGATCTTGCGGCCAGGGAGCAGCGTCATCAACATTGATCACCGCGATATTCGTCGGGTAGCCAACGTCGTCGTATTGGAAAGCAACCCTGTGGCCATCCGGCGACCATGTCGTGGTTTTTGGATACAGGAAGTAAGGCATGAAGTTGATCACCCGGGTTGCAGCACCGTCGACGGGCGTCAAACAAAGCGCCGCCGTCCCGCAAGGACCGACAACACGTGAGCCGTCCGGTGACAGCGACGCCTGCTCCCAATGCGCGCCTGGTGGGGTCGGCAGCGCCCGCCGTTCGCTGCCATCCCCGTTGGCGATCCATGCCATGCCGTCGGTCGTGGTGAAGGCGAACTTGGCGTGGCCGGACTGCCAGTTCGGCTGCAAGCCCGGTGTCAATGTCTGGGCACCTGTGCCATCGGGTTGAAGAGCCACCACGGTCCAAGGATCGGACGTCAGCTGATTGCCCTGGGAGATCAACAGGCCATTGAGTGAACCGCGTGTCGCCCGGGGCGGCGGTGCTGGGGTTGTGGGCGTCGTGGTCGGCGCCTCCTCAATGATTGGCGCTGGTTGCGGAACTTCCGGAGTCGCCGGCGCTGTTTCTGGACTCCAGTCTTCGGACCGCCCTGTCGTGGTGGGCGACATCTCTTCGCCTGCCGGTTGGGTTGTCGAAGTCGCGGAGAGCATCGATGCGACGGCAGGTGCGGAGGTGCTGCTCGGCGCAGACGAGAACGCCGACTCGGCCAACAAGGCGACGGCCCTGGACAGCGGAGCGTCGATGGTGTTCGTGGTTGGGATGTCATCTTTCATGACAACGCTTGCGTCATCGTGACGAGAGCGCTCGATAGCGCTGATACCCACGGCGGTTGCAGGCACGATGGCCAAAGCCGCAATGAAGACAGAAGGTCTGAAGCAGCGGACGAGAAACGAGCGGCTGATCCTCACGGGAGGATCATCGGCAAATGCCGCGCCGCTCTTTCATGAGCGAACTTCTCTATCCGACCGCCCGCGGCAGCTCACAACTGTTGTTAACCGCTCGCCAGCCGTCCACTCCCCCAGGCGAACTTAGCTCTCCGTGACTATCAATCGAGCGTTGACGTTGCCGCGGGTGGCATTGGAGTACGGGCACACGGCGTGTGCCTTCTCGACCAGCGCCTGAGCCTCCTCACGGGAGACCGTCGGAATCTCCGCCTCTATCTCCGCCACGATCGCGAAAGCGCCGGCGTCGTCCTTGGCGAGACTTATGCGAACGGTGACCGCCGAATCGGTGATATCGATCTTCTCGGTCCGCGCCACCAGTTGCAGCGCGCTGTGGAAGCAACCGGCATATCCAACCGCAAAGAGCTGCTCGGGATTCGTCCCCGCACCGCCCGGCCCGCCAAGCTCCTTCGGTCGCACGAGATCCACGGCCAGGTTCCCGTCGGATGAGACGGCTCGACCCTGCCTGCCGCCCCAAGCCGTGCCTTCGGCGGTGTAGAGCACGTTCATCTGCAGCTCCTTGCTCGAGTCATTCGCTCTGACGGCGGTCATATTCGCACCCAGCAGCAGCTCGAGCCCCCAGATTGCAGAAGCCGGCGCTTGATGGCAGGACCTAGCCGGTCAGCACATGGTGGCGGCGCAACCGGATGAGGGCTTCGACAGTGGCGTAGGCACGCCATTCCAGCGCTGCCGCCGGAGACACCGACGCGAATGTCACCGTCCATCCCCCGTCCGGCTGTTGGGCATCGGTCAAGCGGCCGAGCTCGCGCTCCAGGATCCCGCCTTCGAACATCTCTCGGACGGGACCGCCGGGTCGCGTAGCGAAATCGAGCGCACCAAGTGCCTCTCCTTCGACACCGCCCGCGACCGGGACGACTCCATCGGCCGGGATGTAGGCCGCCAGCTTGGCGAGGAGGCCGAGCGCGTCGGGCTCGAGGTCGGCCACCGCGTCAAGGAACCGGACGGCGAACAGCAGCTCGTAGGCGAACGGCTTCGTCCGAATGCTGTCGATGACCGCGAGGCACCATTCGGTGGCGCGACGCAGCCAAGGATGGGTCCGCACGGCCGCATCATGTTTGGCCACATGATGGGCATTGGCAGCCACCTGGGCGGTGACCTGCAGCGACGAGGTGGAGACGTCGGGGTTCCGCCACCAGGGCGCGCATCCGGCCTCGTCGGTGAGCGAGCACGCGAAGGGCAGGCCGCCGTCGGGCAGGGACGTCGCACCGAGCCAATCGCAGAGCTCCGTCGACCGTGGCGTCGCGACGGGGGCGACCTCCGCCAGCACCTCCAGGGCGTGCATGGCTGCAGATGGCTGGCTTTCCGGCGAGCGCAGATCCGGCTCTAGTCCCCAGCCATAACCTCCGTCGCGGTTGCGATAGCCGTCCAAGGCGGCCAGCACAGCCGCCGGGTCACCGCCGTCGATCAGCAGTTCGAATCGTCGACGATCGAGCACTCGCCCGTGCGTCGCCATGAAATCCCTGGCGGCCGATACATCAATCTGAGCTCCCACCGCAGTCCTCCTTGTCAAAGCCGGCGTCACCCCAAGCGTCCTGCGCGAAGCTGGAGAGGTCTTGAACGAATGGGACATCTACCGAGAATGGTTACCGCCCGTTGCCTGGCGACACGCGGTTGCGTGCTGCTGGGAGCAGGAGGTCGGCAGCGTCCGTCTCCAACGCGTTCTCCCCGATGGCCATGCGGATCTGTTGATCTTCGAGGATGGACGGACCCAACTGGTCGGCCTGCACGATCACGTCGCCCTACCGGTTCTCGCCGCAGGCACCCGGCTGCACGGTGTGCGGTTTCGTCCCGCTGCCGTCGGTACCGCGCTCCATATCTCAGCGTCTGCCCTGCGCAATCAGACCGTCGCTTTCGAGGACGTCGTCGGCGCACGGCGCATGCGGAAGCTGCGCGACCCGGCCACGCTCGATGCCTGGGTGCGGTCCATCGAGCCGGACGCCCGAGCCACGACCGCCGTCGGCCTGCTCTCCTCGCACTCGGTGACCGACGCGGCCCAACTGCTGGGAGTTACGCGGCGACATCTCGGCCGCCTCATGCTGGACCACGTGGGCCTTTCCCCGAAGGCCTTCCAGCGGATTCAACGCTTCCAGCAGTTCGTGCGGGCGGTCGACGCAGGGACCAGCCTGGCGGCCGCAGCGGCAGACGCCGGCTATGCAGATCAGCCGCATGTCACAAGAGAGGTATGTGACTTCTCCGGAGTCACGCCGGCGATCCTGGCGAGCGAACGTCGTCACAGCTGACCTTCCTGGTGACGCCGAGCGGCAATGAGTTTCCGGTGACCGGGTCGTCCAACTCCTGTACGGCCAGCCACCGAAAGGAAATTGCGATGAGCATTGCGATGAGCCAGGAAGAAGTCGCGATCCGTCGGTTGATCGAGAGGTGGGTCGCATCGATCCAGCGGGGCGACCTCGACGGTGTGCTGGCGGGGCACGATGCCGACATCGTCATGTTCGATGTCCCACCGCCTTTTGCAGGCGTCCGCGGCATCGACCCCTACAAATCGACGTGGCCGCCATTCTTCGAATGGTTGGCGCAGGGGTCGGCCTTCGAGTTGGAATCTCTCGAGGTCACGGCGGGAAGCGACGTCGCATTCGCCTACGCACTCCTACGGTGCGGCACGGCGGAGGACTTTGCCCGCAACCCGGACATCCGACTGCGTGTCACCGTCGGCCTCCGGAGGCACAACAGCCATTGGGTTGTGACCCACGAACACCATTCGTTCCCCCACACCGACGGCGCTTCCGTAGCCGACAGCTGACGAAGTCGGACCTCGCCGATCGTGGTTGCGGCTGACGATCGGCTGAATCGGAGCCGACGCCAGCAATAGGGTGTGCCGGTGACGAACACATCGAGCAGTTCGGAATCGGCAGCTGGGCCTGAAGAGATCCTCGACCCGGACGTGCCCATCTGCGACGCCCATCATCACCTTTGGCTCGACCGGGGCCATACCGGCTTTCCTTACCAACTCGAGGATCTGCGCGCAGACACCCGGACCGGACACCGTGTGCTGCGCACCGTGTTCGTGGAGTGCCACGCCGAGTACCGCAAAGACGGTCCGGTGGAGATGCGCCCGGTCGGCGAAATCGAGTTCGTGGCCGAGGCTGCCGAGCGCAGCGCGAAGGACGGCGGCACCGAGATCACCGGCATCGTCGGGCATGCCGACCTCACCCTCGGCAAGGCGGTGGAACCCGTGCTGCGAGCGCTCGACGGCGCCGGTAAAGGGCGGTATCGTGGAGTGCGCCATTCGACCGCTTGGGACGAAGGCGCCTTCGGAAACAATGCCGCTCGGGGCGGGATCATGGGAGAGGACGGCTTTCGCGACGGCGTGCACAAGCTCGGAGAACTGGGCCATTCCTTCGACGCCATGATCTACCACACCCAGATTCCGGAGCTGACCGACCTTGCACGGGCCTGTGCCGACGTGACGATCGTCGCCAATCACCTCTGTGTCCCGGTCGCTGGAGGGCCCTATCGGGGCAAGGCCGACGAGGTGCGGGCGTTCTGGCGCAGGCATCTTCCGGAACTGGCCAGCTCCCCCAACGTCGTGCTCAAGATCGGCGCATTGATCCGCCCGCTGTCCGGCGAGCGCTGGGACAAGCGCCAGACGAAAGCTTCCTCGGAGGAGATCGCCCGGGCATGGGGTGACGAGATCAGCTTCGCCATCGACACGTTCGGCCCTGCCCGCTGCCTCTTCGAATCGAACTTCCCCGTCGACAAGCGCTGCTTTGGTTATGTCGAGGTGTGGAACGCTTTCAAGCGGCTGGCCGCTCGGTTCACCTCCGATGAAAAAGTGGATCTCTTCCATGACACCGCAGCACGCGCCTACCGCCTGCAGACGGTGGCGCCGCACTAGGGCAGACGTTGGCCGCCGCGGATCGACGTTGCTGGTCTTCCCGACGCGGCATGATCTGGCGACTGCCGACGCGGTGCCGGCATTGAACCGATTCGACGTCGATTCGACGGCATCCGACGAAACCTGGGGGATGGGATCGCCATGACAGACGGGTTCTCTGACGAGGAGCAGATGCTTCTCGATCTCGTCGAGCGTTTCGTCGACGAGCGGCTCATGCCATTGGAGCGCGATGTGCTGGCCCGCGAGGCAGCCGGCCAGCCGCTCGAATTGACCGCCGAGGAAGAGAAGCCCCTGCTCGACATGTGTCGTGAGCTGGGGTTGTGGGCGCTGGACGCACCTAAGGAGGTCGGCGGAGAAGCGCTTCCGCCACGGGTCATGCTGGCCATTCACGAGCGTCTGGCCCGCACGATCACGCCATTCCAGTTCCCGCCCGACTCACCAAATTTGGCGATGATGGACGAGGTGGCCAGCCCGGAGCAACGTGAGAAATACCTGGAGCCCTACGCGCAAGGGGTGAGCAAATCGGCCATTGCGATCTCGGAGCCTGAGGCGGGTAGCGACCCCGCAGCAATGCGAACCCGAGCGGTCAAGGACGGCGACCATTGGGTGATCAATGGCCGGAAGATCTGGGTGTCCAGGGTGCCGTCGGCCGACTTCACGATCCTCATGGCTGCGACCGATCCGGCTCTCGGGCCACGAGGGGGCATCACGGCATTCATCGTCGACAAGGACACACCCGGGTTCGAGATCGAGCGCGAAATTCCCATGTTGGGTGGCCTCCGCACCTATGAGCTGCGGATCGAGGACCTTCGCTTGCACGACCGCCAGGTGCTGGGCGAGGTTGGCCAGGGGTTCGCACCCATGCAGACACGGTTGACGGTTCGGCGGCTCGAGATCGGCGCGCGCAGTGTCGGGATGGCGTCGCGCGCGCTGGCCATGATGTGCGATCACGTCCAGCAACGCGAGGTTTTCGGCCAGAAACTGGCTGATCGACAGGCGATCCAATGGTGGATTGCCGACGCGGCGACGAACATTCACCTGACGCGACTGCTCGTGCAGGACGCGGCCCGTAAAGCGCAGCTCGGCCATGACATCCGCACAGAGGCGTCCATGGTGAAGGTGTTCGGCACCGAGATGGCCTCCGAGGTGGTGGACCATGCCATGCAGAGCTTCGGCGCGCTCGGCATGACTCGGGAAATGCCGTTCGGTGTGCTCTCGCAACGGCTTCGCATGTCCCGCATCTACGAAGGGCCCACTGAAGTGCATCGCATGGTGATCGCCCGGCGGGCCATTCGCGAATATCAGCGGCTGGCCTGATCCCTTCGCGCAACCGCGCGGAGCGCCGGGCACCGTAGCTGCGCAGCTACTCGTAGCGGCCGGCGAAGAGCGCCTTCTTCACGATGGCGTGGACACCCCAATTTCCGTCGACCACCTGGGTCACACCGAAATCGACGGCAATGGACATCAGGGAAAGGGCCTCGTCCTCTGTCAGCCCTTGCGTTGTCATGAGGAAGCTTCGCATCTTCCGGAACGCGTCGCGCATCGCAAGGTCCACCGACGACTTGCTGAAGATGTCATTCTGGGCATTGGGCCCCAAGTCGGCCAGGTAGTTGGGGAAGCTGAAGCCGTGAAGCACCCAGTCGTCCTGCGTCTCCAAGATCGGGTACTGCAGTCCCTCGAGGGCGGTGCCGGCCAGCGCCGATTGCTTGTGCAAGACAAGTTGGAAGGTGCCGGTCATGGAGCATTCGATGGCGGTGCCGCACAGTTCGGAGTCGCCCTGTGAGGCATGGGGGTCACCAGCGGAGAACAACGCTCCGGGAACGGCGACCGGGTAATACATCGTCGCGCCTTTGCCGATTCGCCAGTTGTCGATGTTGCCCCCGGTGTAGCTGGGCGGAATGGAGTTGACATCATCGGCTTCCGCTGGCGCCAAGCCCATGACGCCGAAGTGCGGCCGGATAGGGACGCGCACACCGCCGAGCACCCCGTGGTTCTCTCGCACCGTACCGTGATCCACGGGTACACCCGGATAGTCGATGATCGGATGCGTCACGCCGAACGGGTCGGTCTGGGGAGTCCACCGATAGTTGTAGACCGCTCGAGCCCAATTGCGCTCCCCCATTGCATCGATCTCATAGATCGTGATGACCTCACGGGGCTTCGGCTCCTCGAGAAGGTCGTTGTAATGGAAGCCCCACCAGGCGGCCGCATTGCTACCGAAGCTCCGGCCGACGAAGGCCGGATTGGCCGAAGGCCGCGGCATCATGTCGATGATGCGGACCTCGAGCACGTCGCCAGGCTGCGCCCCCTTGACCGCGATGGGCCCGGTGCACACGTGTACGCCCTGACCGCCTCCGGCTCCGATCGGATGATCCAACGGGCCGGCCCCGCGGCGGTTGACGCCCTTGCGCTGCCCATCCCAATAGAAGACTGCCTCGGCACCTGGATCGCCCTTGATCATGCGATCGAAATCATCATAAGCGTGGT
>JAXDQG010000329.1:0-5737 GCA_034667945.1 Acidimicrobiia bacterium
TGAGGCCGAGCTGATCCTCGACCGCCCGCTTCACCGCCTCGCCGCGTCGCCCACCAATGTCGAGATGGGCCGTCTTGCCGCGGCGATAGGCGACCGGAAAGACCTCGTTCGGCGTGAAGAAGCGGAAGGCATTCACCGCAATGGCCACCGCGAACACGCCGCTTACCAGGACATCCGACGGATGGTCGGCGCCGAGGTACAGCCGAGTGAGGACGACCAGCCCGAGAAAGGCGATGGCGATGGTCTTGGCGGCCGTCCGCGGACGGCCGGGCACGACCAGCCCGTAGACCACGCCGACTCCGACGATGGTCGTGATCGCGACCGCAGCCGCCGGCATCGAGTACCCCACCCACCGACCGATGATGGCGACGTCATAGGGTCGGTGCCGGGCAAAGGCATGGACCAGGATTTGGCCGATGATTCCCAGGATCAGAACCGCGCCGAGAAACGTGAACAGGTGGCGCCACCGGCGGAAGACGATCAGGAGGCCGAGAAGACCGAAGGCCACCACCGACAGGCCCCAGCCCGCCGTGACGCGGTCGACCGGACGGAGCAGGGAAGTGAGCCACGGCGTGCGGACCTCGGCAAAGGCCCTGAGGATGGCCGAGTCGACCTTGTCGGCCAAGCGCCGGGCCCCGGACGACGCCAGCGCCACCACGAGCCAAGCTGTCAGCGCGGCTACTGCCACCAACCACCCTTTGCCGGTGAGCCCGAGGCTTCTGGGCAGCGGTGGCGCGGCCCCGGATGGGCGTCGGCGCCGGCGGCTGTGTCTGGCCGGAGGTGGCGTGTCTGCGGTCGGGGTGACCACGACAACGCCCCCCACAAGGGCATCTGAGGGGGTTTCCATCATGGGTGGAGCCCTTCTGATCGGAGCCAGTTGGCGACCACCGACGCGACGTCCGCGCCCTCGACGGCGACGGCCGCATTGAGCTCGCGGAGCGCACTGGTCGTGAGGTGCCCGGACAACCCGTCGAGCGCCTCCACCAACCGCTGACCGGCCCGGTTCACCAGGTCCTTGCGGATCAGGGGCGTGACGTTCTCGGCCGGCTGGAGCCCGCGGTCGTCCACCAGCGCAACCAGGCGATCGTCGTCGATGGCCGGATCCGTGGTGAACAGCAGGGCGACGTCGACGGCCCCCATGTCGAGCGCTTGTCGCGTCCGGGCCCCGCCCGCATCCAGCGGCAGGACCTCCCGGAACGACAGTCCATACACGTTCTGCAGCCCGAGCAGGCAGAACGGCCGAGTCGGGCACTCGGGAGGTCCACCGAAGCGCAGCTTCGGAGCGACCGCCGCCAGATCGCTCAGCTTGTGCAGTCCCTGCTCTCGCGCTGTCTTGCCGCTGACCACGAAGGCGTTGCTGTCCTGAGCCGGGGCGGCGGCCAGCGCCGTGAGCGAACCGCCCTCGAGCCGGCGAAGCAACCGGGCGTGGGCGTCCGCGACGTTGCCACCGGGACTCTCCGCACCGAGGCTCTGGAACTGCAACGCCGTGCCGAGATACTCGGGGACCAGCTCGACCAGACCACGGGCCAGCGCCGGGGCGACAAGCTCTCGGGGACCGATGCCGAAGACCCGTCGCACCTGGTACCCGGCGCCTTCCAGCACCTGGCTGTAGGCCTCGGCCAGCACCCTGCTCTCGCTGAAGTCGAACGATCCGACCGTGATGGAACCGTCCGGTGGGGCGACCGCGTCCAACGGTCCTCCGGGCCCTTCACGGCAGGCCGTGAGCGTGAGGAGGAGGGCGGCCATAGCCACCAGCGCAATTGGTCGATTCCTGCTGCCCATCTCCGACGCCCCTCCCGAGCGAGCAGTCGGTTGGATGCTCTCACATCTCGTGAGGATCGGCGCAGGTAATGGGTAGAGAGCTGGTTCCTACGTCAGGCAGCGGCCAGATACCGGTCGGCCACCTGTGGCTCATCGTCGACCGCACGCACTGCGTCGGCGACGGCCCGCGCAACCCTCTTGGAGAGCAGGATGGAAAGGTGGCCCTCCCCGGGGACGGTGACGTTGGTGGCTGCCAGGGCAGTCGGGCGGAGGCGGGCCCGGCTCGGCGGAACGACGACATCGCATCCGCCCGCGAAGGCCGTCCAGCGGGTCTGTCCGGGGCGGGCGACCGATTCGAGCTGCCGGAGCAGTGCCGAGCCGGGACGCAACTGGGCGCCCGTGACGCTGGTGGCCATGTGGGCGACGGGGCTTCCCCCGTGCGGCGAGGCGATGGTGACGGCCGCGCCGACCAGTTCGTCGAGGCCCAACACGGTCACCGCGTAGCGGATGATCACGCCACCCAGGCTGTGGCCGACGAGGTGCACCCGACGTGAGCCGCTCTCGGCGGCAACCCGCTGCACGAGACGGCAGAGCTGCCGGGCCAGACCCGGGATATCGGTGCGGCAGGCGTCGTATTCCATCAGGGTGATGTCGTGGTAGCCCGCGGCGACCAGGGCCCGCTCGACGAACAGCCACTGCGTCTTGGCGCCGCCGTAGCCGTGCACCAGGACGACGGGTGAGTCGGTGGCGCCGGAAGCATCTTGTCCGCTCAACCGACAGACGGGGGAGGCGGGAGAAGGAGCGTCGGGCACAGCCATCAGTGCGGCGGTCAATGCGCAAGCCCTGAGCTCACGTACCGGCTGGAACAGGCTGTTCAGACGACCCCTGTTCTTCGATGTCTGGAACCTGTTCGGCAGCATCGCCATCCCCCTTGCTCACCGTCAGCTTCCGCCCGGTGAGCGTCCATAGGATCGGGGTCCTCCCCCCTCTTGATCCCTAGGTATGGGGGCACGGGGAAAGTTCCCGGGGGCACGCTCTGAGCTGGGGGCGTGGGGGCTTTCGCCCAATAGGGGACGCGCGTCACGGGGGATCCGGCTCTTGGGCGGAAGCGCCGAGTGGCGACGGGTCAGGCCGCCATGACCGTCAGTTCGCCGAACCCCCCACAGGTGGGGTCTTTGTGGCCGTGCCAGGTGATGACGAGCCTGCTGCCGCGCACGTTCGGACGGACATCGACGTCGGGATCGACGACACCCGGCAAGGAGACGTCGGCAGTGAAGACCTTGACGCCCGCGACGTTGTAGACGTCGAACGTCGCCGAGCGAAAGCCGAAGTTCCTCCTGGTCGCAGCTTCGGCGTTGGCGCCGTTGCCCGTGGTGTGCACCGCGCTGATCAACCGATCGCTTGCGCTCGTCCAGGTGAAGACCGAGTCCGGGCCCTCGGCGTCGCCGGCGGAGAACCACGAGGTGGTCGGATCACCGTCGACCGCCAGGCCAGGGGGGTACTGGTTGGAGTAGCTGGAGCTGGCGGTGACCCGTCCCGCCGGGGTGACGTCAACGGGCGTTGCGCTCGTCGTCGGCGGGGCGGTGGTCGGCGCAACCGTCTGCGGCGGCGCGGTTGTGGTCGGCCGCGTCGTCGTGGTCGTGGTTGCCGTAGTCGGCGGGCTGGACGTCGTGGTTGTCGTCTTCGGTGGCGCGTTGATGTCGAGCCCCGGAACCCGCTGGATGGGCGCTCCGCCCGTCAGGCTGACCAAGGTGAAGCTCTGCACCGCCTCCTGCTGGAGGACCACCACGACACGGGTGGGATCGAAGCCGGGCCAGGTATCGCCGGTGTACTTCGGCTGGCTCTTGACGGGTTCTGCGGGTGTGAGCGGGTTGCCGCACTTGCAACGCACCCGAGGGATGCCGAATCGGTCGACGAGCACCGCGGTGCCCGCTTGCAGCACGGAAGGAATGACCGTGGCGTGCCCGCTGTCGAACCCGTGATTGGTGACCCGGGTGTCCCCCCTCAGCACGACGTCAGTCAGACCGGCCACGTAGGCGCCAATGTCCCCGACGTTGAGGCCGAGGCTTTGCGACCAGGCAGCCGCCTTGTCCGTGTGCTGGTGAAGGAAATCAACGAGCAGCTTGGCATCACAGACCGAGAGCTCGTTGGTTCCGCCATACAGTCCGGGGGTCGCACCGGAGAGCGTCGTGATGGCAGTCGCGCCACCGCCCAACGGCGGTGCGGTCGCCGGAACGGGCAGCGAGACCGACGGGACGCTCAGGGGCGGGATGCTCAGCGACGGGCCGCTCGGCGACGATGCCGGCACGGCGTCGGGCGTGAAGGGCAGCACCCCAAGGGAAGCGATTGGGGTGAGGAGGATCTCGCCCTCTTTGGTCCCCTTGGAGTCGTTCGCGCTCACTGCCAGCGCGAGTCCGGCCAGCACGGCAACCAGTACGACCGCTGCGGCCAGGGGGATCAGGGGCAGCTTCCGGCGTCTACGGCGCTCGTCGGGCGCGGGGGGCGGACCGCCCGGGGGTGGGGGCGGCTGACCGCCGGGCGGGAACGGCGGCTGACCCATCGGCGGCTGACCGCCGGGCGGGAATGGCGGCTGTCCCATCGGCGGCTGACCGCCAGGCGGAAACGGCGGGTACCCCGTGGGCGGAGGCGTTGCGGGAGGAAAGGCCCCGCCGCTTGCCGCTATCGGCCGTGGCCCGGACGAAGGTCCGGCCGCGAATGGGGCTCCACCGGCCGCCGCCGCCAGGTCCCGTGGTCCGAGGGTTGGGCCAAGTGGGCTCGGCGGTGGAGGAGGCCCCGAGCCGTCCTGTTCGACCCTTCCGCTCCGGAGTGCCTCCGCCCAGGCTCCGGCTGAGGGGAAGCGTCGCACCGGATCGAACTGGAGGGCTCGCCCGATGACGTAATCGACGGCGGGCGGCACATCCGGCCGCTTCGCCGAGAGCGGGACGACTGCGCCTACCCGCTGGGCCTGCAGCACCTGTCCGATGGAGTCGTAGGGGTACGGCACCTGGCCAGCGAGCATCTGGTAGAGGATGACCCCCGCGCTGTAGATGTCGCTCCGAAAGTCCGCCCGACCTTCGGCCTGCTCCGGCGCCATGTGGTGGGGAGTGCCGGTTGCGATGGTGGTACCTCGCCCCTGCGCCAACGACTTGGCGATACCGAAGTCGGCCAGGACGAGCTTCTCGGTCTCCCCCGTGCCGTGGTGCGCGCCGAGGCTCTGGAACAGGACATTGGCCGGCTTGAGATCGCGATGGACGATGTTGAGACCGTGCGCAACCGCCAAGCCGGCCGCGATGTCGAGACTCAGCCGGATCGCCTCCTGCAGGGAGAACGAATCCCCGGCGGCGAAGCGCTGCGCCATGCGGGTCTCGAGCGAGCCCCGGTCGGCGTAGTCCATGACGAAGTACGGCCTGCCGTCTTCGAGCTCGTCGACGGTGTGCACCCGCACGATGTGCTCGGATGAAGCCCGCCAAAGGATGCGGGCCTCCTCGGCGAACCGACGCCGGATGTCCTCATCGCCGGCCCAGTTGTCCGCCAACAGCTTGATGGCGACGAACGCGTCGAGATGCTCGTCCGCGGCCAGCCACACCGTCGCGAACGCGCCGCTCCCCAGTCGACGTTCGATTCGGTACCGCCCGATGCGATCCGGCATGGCCAGGTCGCCCCCTCGCGTCCGGCCCGCTCGGACCCTAGGCTGCGCAGCGTACACGTCTGATCGGGTTCGTCTCCTGGTCACGGGGGGGTGTGGGCGATGGCGACGATCCGCGTATCCGTCGAACGAATCGATGCCCTCTTCAGCGATTCGTCGGCCATCACCATTGGGCGGGACCCCTCCTGCACGGTGGTCGTCGACCACCCGCTGGTGTCCCGCACCCACGCCGTCGTTCGCAGCGATCCCACAGGCTGGGTGGTCGAAGACCTCGGCAGCCGGAACGGGCTCTTCGAGGGCGCCAGCCGCGTGGCGCGACTCGAGGTTGTG
>JAXDQG010000330.1:0-7189 GCA_034667945.1 Acidimicrobiia bacterium
CCAGCGCATACCGTCGACCACTAGCTGCGTCCCCCGCTACGTGGGCAGCTGGTGAGTTCTCGAATCTGTCTCGTAGGTCCGCCAACGCTGCCGGTACGCCTGCTCCCACACCTTGTGGGCGGCCTCAGGCGTGCGTCGACCGCGGGAGTGCATGGTGAACTCCTCGTCATCGCGATCAGGCAACGGAAGCACGAACCGGACGCGAGATTCGGAGCCGGTGAACTCGACAACAGCCTTGGTGGCGTCCCACCCGAAGGCGAACGACGTTGCGCCATAGCGGGTCAGGATGCGCTCGAGCTCGGCACGCGAGTTCTCGACAGGGACGCTCGTGTCGGCGGCGTACTTGGGCATCATGCGGCTCCGGTGAGTTGCGCGAGCTTGGCTTCATACGTTGCGATCAGGTCTGGCCGTTTCGGCACCTTCTCGGTGCGGTTACCTCGCTTCACTGAATGCGTCCTTCGACGCTCCGCCGCGATCAGGTAGAGCAGATCGTCTTCGGTCGGGTCACCGAACGGTTCCTCGTAGCCGTAGTCGGGGTAGCCGTAGTCGGGCACTGGCATCGTGAGCGGGGCGGGCTTCGGTGGTGTCCACCCACCCTGCTTGGCCAACACCGAACTTCCCCTTGAAGCTGGGAACGCTCCCGGTCTTCCAGTCTGCGACGAACGGCTTGCCGTCGATGCGCTCGCAGCGCGAGATCAGCTCATCACGTGGATGGGCACGAGAGCGTCGGCCTTATCTCCCCCGAGCGGGCCGGCTGGCTGAAGGCGGCGCTCGCATCCCAGGGAAGACCCTGCCCCGTCGTGGTTCCTCCTCCGCCTCCCCCCGGTCCGCCGTTCTCAGACGGAACGCGCCTGGTCGGCAGCCAGACCGCACCGGGCCGGTAACATCGCGTCCGGAAATGCGGACTGCTATTGGGAACGTCGGAGAGGCCTCAGCGGCTCGCTGTCGGACATCATCGCGAACGACTTCGATGAAGAGAGCCGCGTCATTGTTGACATCGCTGGCACCGACCCGGCGTTCTGTCTTCCAGGTGTGGCACCTGGTCGCCGTGGGGCCCGCCGCCCGGTCCATGGCGTCGTTTGGGTCGGGGAAGTTCGCTGTCGGTCATGAAATCGTCGCTGGCCAATATCAGTCCAACGCCGTGGCGTCGAACTGTTACTGAGAGCAGTCGCGAGGGTTCGGTGGGCCCTTCAATGGGATCATTACGAACCACTGTGAACGTCACCGGCTATCGTCGATATTTCGCCGAGCGACGTCGGCTTCCATACGGAGAATTGCGCCGCGTGGATGAAGGTCGGATAGCCGCCGTACGCCGCACGCCGGCGGACCTACATCTCAGGGGGCGGTGCCGCACGTCTGTCCGCCCGGTCAGAACAGGCGTTCGGCCGATGACTTTGGCGACGAGAGGCGGTGGTGCCGGATGTCGAGCCGATGCGGGCAGCTACCGGCCTGTCGACCTTGCCTCGGACTCGCCCTATGCCGTTGGCGTGCTGCATCCGTGCAACACTTCGGCCCCGCGTTCTGGCACACCGCCACCCGAGCCTCCGCACTCCCCGGCGTCGCCGGTGGCTCGGAGGTCCCTCGCTGGTTTGTCAGCGTGGCCCACTCGGCACAAGTGACGGGCCAGAGCAGGTTGTACGGCCAAGGAGACAATGACATGACCGATCCTGATGCGGCCGGCACCCCAGCCGACAGTGGCGCTCTACCTCGGGTCGAGATCGAAGGTGAACCGGTCATAACGAGCCGTGGCGTTGACAGCGACCGCTGCTATTGGACTGCCCACCTTCTCGGTCCCGGTGGCCGCTACCTGATTGTGGGGCTGAATGGCCGCGCCGACATACCCACTCCAACGGTCATCATCCAGGCCAACCAAGTCGCAGAAGTGCTCGGCTGTGCTGTCTTGATTAAGCCCAGGCAGGCCTGACCCGCCAGCCGCGCCAGACGGTTGAATCCGAGGAACAGCCAACTGTGATAGCGCGGGGAAACCAGCTCTGCTTCAGCCGGCCCGCCGACTCCCATGCCGTCAATTATGCTATCATCGTGCCCTAGCCGTGCGTGCCCGGCGCAAATCTGGTACTCGGCGGTTCCAACTTTTCGTCCAAAGAAGCGAGGCCTGTTTCATGAAGCGCACCTCAAGTAAGAAGCCGGCCGTCGCGGTTCCTGAGAATCAGACCCCAAGCGAAGTGGTGGCCAGGGAGATTGTGACGCGCTACAGGGACCTTGCGCCGTCGGTGAGCCGCATCATGGAAGCCGGCTTGCCGGAGCCGGGCCAGCTTCACGCCATCACGTTGTTTCAAGCGTCTTTGGACGCGCCTGATGATCCGATGCGCAATCCGATCAATGCCATTGAGGCCGGGCGACTGATCACCAATGAGGTCGGCTAAGGGTCGCCCATGCCGCTGCCGGTGAGTGGCGGACACTCCCGGACGTGGATGGAGACCTGAATGCACCGTGTCCCAGCGTTGGTCGCAGCTGGGATGTCTGGGTTGGTGGCGCCCACCGAGGACCGCGGGCAGGAAGTTCCGTTGTCCGTTATGGCTGCAGTTCTGGAGGAGCTCGCAGTTGGTGATGCGGGTTGCGGCCGGGCTCTTGGCCAATTCGCCGATGGCTGCTCTGGTGCGCGTCCCGTGACGCCAGCGCACGGGACCGTCTTTTTTCGCCAACCCGGCGGCTTGCTACAGCGCATTCAGCAATGCCGGCGGGCAACGCCCGGCAGGCGGACGCTGGGCCGTTCGTGACAGGAGGCGAGGCGCCGAGTGGGCGGTTCTCAGCGGGGCCATCGCCGTTTGCACTTCGCGGAGCACTGGAAACAACTATTGGAACTGCGAGCACCGAGCTCC
This sequence comes from Acidimicrobiia bacterium, assembly GCA_034667945.1. Taxonomy (GTDB): domain Bacteria; phylum Actinomycetota; class Acidimicrobiia; order Acidimicrobiales; family CAIXPF01; genus JAXDQG01. The sequence goes on from JAXDQG010000330.1 coordinate 2,841, forward strand.
ATCAGCTCCTTTGCTCGTCTGGCGTCGGGCAAGCCTTCATATCGGGCCATGGACTCGAAATGGCGATCAGCGATATCGACGCGATAGTCGTGTCGCTCAAAGGAATGCGCCCCTTGGAGGAGTCCGCTCGTGCTGTTCTTCCTGGTGGAAGCGCAGAAAATAATTCTCTTTGACTGCTCCTAGTGCAGCGAGCGGTGGTACCAACTCTTCGCTCAACGCGCCCGTATTTTGCCGGGACGACACAGAGTGTGTAAGAGCGAGTTACGGAGACGGAGCTTAGCTTGGCATCGGGTGCCGCTGAAGAAAGGCCAGCAGGCCCTTCGCCATGCCATCCGGGTTGTCGATTTGGAGCAGATGGCCAGCGCTGTCAAGGACGAATGGCTCGGCATTGGGCAGCCATTTCTTTAGCAGTTCACAGCTCTCTGCGAAGAGCGGGGTGCTCTCGGTGCCGAGCACGGCAAGTGCCGGCTTGTTGATGGACCGTGCCTCCGCTTCGCCGAATTGCCAAGCGCTAATCGATGGGAGGTCGGCCTCGAAGAGGACGGGGAGATCGGTGAGCGCCTGTTCGTGCCATCCCAAGGGCAGGGTCTCCGAGATCCGCGGAACCGGGTCGCCTCCGCCGACGGCGGTGAGGAACGCAACGAGGGCGCCCTCGGCATCACCCGACTGGTACAGCTCGGCCACGGCTGCCACTCCGGACGCGAAGTCGGCGGCGCCCGGCACGGTCAGAAGCGGCGGTTCGAGAAGCGCGAGAGTGTGGGCCCGCTCGGGGTGGTCAATCGCCAACTGCAGCGCGACGACACCGCCGTAGGAATGACCGACTACGTGAGCCGCGCCCTCGCCCAGATGGTCGAGCAGGGCAACCGCATCGGCAGCCTGATCGGCAATCGTGCCGTCTTTGCGAGCCGCGGAGCTGCCGCCGAACCCAAGCCGGTGGTAGGTGATGAGCTTATTGGACGAACTGAGCGCCCTCGCGATGCCCTCGAACGCTCCGCAAAGGATCGCGCCATGAATTATCAGCAGCGGCTCGCCGCTGCCGCGCACCTCATATGCGAGCGAACTGTCACCGACGGCCAAAGTATCCATGACCCCTCCTGTACGCCGCTTGCGGGGCGTCTAGCAAAAAGTAGTGCACGACAAGGTCCTCGTCTCCTGATTAATTCGGCCGTCTCAAATCCACGACATGCTGAGCGCCGGTAGCGCGCGCATCGCTGACGGCCGTATCGCGAACTACTGGAGTCGACCGCACGCCGCGGCAGAGCCCGGCTCTCGACCATCCCGATGTAGCTAGCTAAACCGCCTTGTGACATGCCGGCTCAGGCTGCCGGATGTGAGCGACCTCATGTCGGTGGCGGCGCAGTTGTCGCTCCAGCCACAACGGACTCGTTGCTGGACTTCGCCAACTTCTCGTGGATCATCCGAGCATCGCAGCTGCACGCGGTGTGGGCCACGGCGCTCGTGTCGAGGAGCCATGGCAGGCAGCGGCGCTCGGACTCCTGGACGGCCTCCAGCAGCTCCTCGGCGACGAGCCGGCGGCCGATGAGGTGTCAAACGCCTGTCACCGTCACGCTAATGACGCACACAGTTCCCGCTCGCTCGCAGGTTCACGCCGAGTGAGGTCCGCACCGCTCAGTCGTACAGAATGAACAATCAGTGCACGGACTTCGTTGAACAGAGTTAGCGGTTCACCTGATTCGGCTTGTTTGGTGTCATTGTGGGGAAAACCTACGTCGGCGGATATCTCGCCTTGCGGGTTCGTTCCGCCACGAGCACCTCCCCGCCCAGACATGTGAGCCCCCGGTTTCCTGTCTCGTGCACCGGGGGCTCACCTGTGTTCGATTGAGGCATCGATCGGTCGCCAGGCGACGCATTCCCCAATGGGTGATCACTTCGTCGATGTGCGAATTGAGCCATGCGCGCCACTCTGAAATCGACGAGTACAGACATGCGAACGGCGAGGCGCTCTGGGTACCCATGACGTGCCCGGCCATCCCCTCCCCGTTGGCCGGCCGATGACCCATCACGGGTGACCGATTGAAGGTGGCTCGAACAGACAACCCCCCGGGCGATAGGACCCGGGGGGCTGTGCTGAGCAGGGTGAGACGCCGATCAAGATGACACGCATCTGGTGGTTGTGTAAGGACTATATTTCCTAGTTTCGTGCACTCTGTGCCGGATGCGGTCGACAGCTGATCAAAGAGATGACTTCGCTCGCCGCTCCGGCACCGGTACGGCTGGTGCAACAGCTGTCCCGGCCGGCGTGTCACGGCGCCGCGGCCTCGAGTCCTGGGATCGGCGACTCGCCCATCGGCGGCCGGCGCACCACGAGCACCGAGATCTGCGACGAGCGCAGCAGCTTCTGGGCCACCGATCCGACGATGAGACCGCCCAGCAGGCTGTGGCTGCGCCCGCCAACGACGATGAGCGAGGCCTCCGTCTCCGTGGCGATTTCGCTGATCAAGCCCTCGACCTGCAACGCCGCGTCCTGCCAGCAGGAACCGCTTGACGATGAACCGACCCATCGTCAGCCTTCCTTCCGGCAGCGGCGCTGCTCGATGACAAGAGCGACTCGGTCGCCCCGCACCCGGTGGAAGCCGAACTCCACCGGCTCGCCGGTGCGCAGGTACATGGTTCGCTCGAACAGCACCAGCGGCGCGCCGCGCCGGACGCCCATCAGGCGGCCGAGGGTCTCGTCGGCCACGACGGCCTCGATGATCGCCTCCGAGCGTGAGAGCTCGATTCCTACCGACTCGAGCAGGTGGTAGTAGTCGACCGAGAAGTCGCCTCCGGGCAACCGGTGGCCGAGGGGTGCCGGTAGATAGCTCGTTCCGCCAACCAGGGGCTCACCATCGACGAGGGTCAGGTACTCGACGACGTCGCAGCGGGACCCGGGCTCGAGTCCGAGCCTCTCGGCCACGATGGGCACCGCGCGGGTCGACTCCACGCTGAGGATGCGGTTCTCACCGCCTCGGGCCTCGGCGCCGAGCGTGTCGAGGATCCCGTGCAGCTGGCCGATGTGGTGCCGGGCCTTACCGGCCATGACGAACGTTCCTGCCCCTCTGACACGCTCGATCAGGCCCTCGTCCCGCAGCATGGACAGGGCATCACGGACCACGTTTCGACTGACCGCGTGCTCGAGCATGAGGTCGACCTCGGTCGGCAGCGGGCCATCGCCGAACGCCCCGGTGATGACCGGAACCCGTAAGAGGTCACGTAAACGCTGCGCCGCTTCGGCTCGGAATCGAGTGACGTGACCTTGGGCAGGGGAAGCCTGGGATCGGGGCGGGCACGGGCTGTTCACGCCGAATAGAAAGCGCAGAGCCAGATTTCCCCACTAAGTCACGGTCGTAACGCCAGTGTTACGCCGGGTGGGCGGCAGGGCTCGACCAGCGCGAACAGGTCTTTCCCCTCGACGGATTCTCAGCAACGCCGGTTGAAGGGGGGCATGGGCCGACTGGCATTTCCTCTGTGTGACACCCGCTGGGGAAGGAGCGCTTGTGAAATCGCCGTTTCCGGCCTGTGCTTTCACCGGTGATATGGCGTCCACCGATGCATGCGAAGCAGTGGCCAGCGGACGCGCCGACGTGTTCCTCGAGCGCCGGACGCCGATCGCGGGTGCCGCACCGTTCTCGTGGTACCGGCCGGCACGTGGTCGAGCCACCTTCCGGTGGCAAGGCCATCGAGGCGGTCTCCAAACCGGTGAAGCTCAACATATGAGCTCCCGGAAACACGCTCCCGCACCTGCGTACGTACGTGATGCTTGGCCTTTCAGGACGATCCTGGTCGCCGGCGACCCGCTGTCCTGGGATCTGGTTTTCGGTGCGACGTCGATCTGGTGGGACTCTCACGGCCCTCCGAGACGGATGACAGCGAAAACCGCTGAAATCCTGAGGCCTCAAAAAACAGAAGGCTCCTGCGAGCAAGCCGTGTCCTTCGCTCCCTCCTCGCGGGCCATCACCGACACTGCGTGTCAGGTTCTTGAGGCGACATTCTGACTCAATTCGCCGCGCAATCTCGCACATTGATCTTGCTGTGCTGGTCTTTACAGCGCAATTGGTTTACCGTACAGGCGGTTATCGACGATGCGTTGGAGGATCCGCATGGGCGTCGTCGAGTTGTCTAAGACGTCGCGGGAGCGCGACTCGGCGCTTGTTGATTCCTCGGGCTTCTTCTCGGGTCAGCTCCTATCGACAGTCAGCAAAGAGGGGGTAGCGGTGAGCACTATCACTACGAATTGGGACTGGCGCGGGGCGCTCGATGAGATCGCACCGTTGCTCCGGTCGAATGCCGCAGCCGGCGAGACTGACCGTCGCCTCCCCGAGACGTCGATGAAGGCCTTGCTAGGTGCC
>JAXDQG010000331.1:0-7914 GCA_034667945.1 Acidimicrobiia bacterium
AGCCAGGTCGAGCGGCTCGGGCACGTACCACGACGTTGCCCAGCGGAAAGGGTCGGGCACTGGCCGGTTCACGATCGTGTAGCGATAGCCGCGGCTGCGGGCCGAGAAGCGAGCGTCGAAGTCGGGCGAAGCCGCGGCCACGTCCCGCACGACGAGCGACGGGCCGCAAAGCTTGTTCAGCACCCGCAGCAAGACCGGTCCGTCGAAGCGCGCCGCCTCGGCATCGAAGCTCACCACCTGGCCATGGGCGTGCACGCCCCGGTCGGTCCGGCCGGCTCCGGTCAGCTCGACCGGGTGGCGCAGCACCTTGCGCAGCGCTTCGCACAACGTGCCGGCCACTGTGCGAATACCCGGCTGGGCGGCAAACCCATGAAAGTGCGTGCCGTCATAGGACACCGTCATCCGCACGCGCACGAGCGGCCCGCGGAGGGCCGCTCGGACTGCCTGCAACTCGAAGAGTGAGAGCGTGTCGCTCAAACGAAGCTCAGCGGGTTCCGCAGGCTCAGACCAGCTCGATGCGGGCCATGGGGGCGTTGTCACCGTCGCGGGGCCCAAGCTTCAGAATGCGGGTGTAACCACCCGCTCGATTGGCGTAGCGAGGCCCGACCTCAGCAAAGAGCTTGTTGGCCATCTCCTTGTCCCGAATGAAGGCCACCACCTGTCGCTGGTTGTGGAGACCACCCTTGCGGGCCTTCGTGATCATCTTCTCGGCGACCGGCCGCAGCGCTCTGGCCTTCGCCTCGGTGGTCACGATCGCCTCGGCGGCGATCAGCGAGGCAACCATGTTGCCGAACATGGCCTTTTGGTGAGCGGCACCGCCACCGAAGCGGCGGGCCTTGCGGGGCCTGGCGGGCATGGCGAGATCCTCAGTCCTTGTTTCGCAGCGACAGGCCGCGCTCGTCCAACTTGGCGATGACTTCGTCGAGCGACTTCTGGCCGAAGTTGGTGATGGCCAAGAGGTCGTCCTCGGTCTTCTCGATCAGCTCACCGATCGAGTTGATCTGCGCTCGCTTGAGGCAGTTGCGCGGACGCTCCGATAGTTCGAGCTCCTCGATGGGCACATCGAGGTCGCGCCGAACGGAGCCCTCCGCCTGATCCGACAGCTCGAGGCCTTGCGGCCGCTCACTCATCTCCTCCACGAGCTGCACGAGGGAGCGCAGCGTGGCGCCAGCGGAGGCCAGGGCGTCGCGAGGATTGATCGAGCCGTCCGTTTCGATATCGAGCACGAGGCGGTCGAAGTTGGTGGACTGTTCCACGCGGGTCGGCTCGACCTCGATGGAGACTCGTCGAACCGGCGAGAAGATGGCATCGACCGGGATGATGCCGATCGTCGAGGTGGCATTCTGCCGATCACCGGAGAGATAGCCCCGGCCCCGCTCGATCGTCATCTCAAACGCCAACCGCCCCTTGGCGGACAGCGTGGCCAGCTTGAGCTCCTTGTTGAGGATCTCGATCTCTGGCGGAGTCTGGATCTCGCCCGCGGTCACGTCGGCCGGGCCGCGCACGTCCACCCGAACCGTGATGGGATCCTCGGACTCGCTGACGATCACCAGATCCTTGAGGTTGAGGATGATGTCGGTGACGTCCTCCGCAACGCCGTTGATGGTGTCGAACTCGTGCAGAGCATCGTCGAAACGCACCTGGGTGACGGCGGCACCCGGGATCGACGACAAGAGTGTCCGGCGAATGGAGTTGCCGAGCGTGTAGCCGAAGCCAGGCTCGAGCGGGCCGACGGCGAACCGCTGGCGGTTTATCTCCTCCTCGCCGATGGCTTCGACGGTGGGGCGCTGAATGACCAGCATGGGCCGATCCTTATATTCCTCTTGAACGGCGGCGGCCTGGCGGCCACCTGCCAGCGGATGCGGTGGGGGGCTACTTGCTGTAGAGCTCGACGATGAGCTGCTCACGCACAGGCACGTCGATTTGCTCACGGATGGGGAGCTCGCGCACGGTGACCTGGTTGCCACCGTCGCCCGTCTCCAGCCATGCCGGCGGCGTGCGGTCGAGCACGTCGACGTTGTGCCTGACGATGATCAGGTCGCGCGACTTGGGTCGCAGCTGGACCACGTCACCCTTGCGCACGCGATAGGAGGGAATGTCGACCCGACGGCCGTTCACGTTCACGTGCCCGTGGCCGACGAACTGCCGAGCCTGTGGGCGGGTCGCCGCCCAACCGGCGCGGTACACCACGTTGTCGAGGCGCAGCTCGAGGTAACGGAGCATGTTCTCGCCGGTGACACCGGGACGGCGGTTGGCTTCTTCATACAGGTTGCGGAACTGGCGCTCGGAGAGGCCGTAGCTGAAGCGGGCCTTCTGCTTCTCCTGCATCTGCAGGAGGTACTCGGAGACGTTGCCACGGCGACGACCCCGACCGTGCTCGCCGGGGGGATAGGGACGTCGGTCCATGGCGATGGTCTCGCCCTTGGTGCCCCAGATGTTCGTTCCGAGGCGGCGGGACACCCGCGCCTTGGGGCCGATGTAGCGAGCCACGTCACACCCTCCGACGCTTCGGTGGCCGGCACCCGTTATGCGGAACCGGTGTCACGTCCTTGATGCCGGTGATCTCGATACCGGCGGACTGGATCGACCGGATCGCGGTCTCGCGGCCCGACCCCGGACCCTTCACCAGCACGTCCACCCGACGCACGCCGTGCTCCATCGCCCGTCGGGCCGCCTGCTCGGCCGCCATCTGGGCGGCGAACGGGGTCGACTTGCGTGAGCCTTTGAACCCGACGTTGCCAGCTGATGCCCATGACAGCACGTTGCCGTCCTGGTCGGTGATGGAGACGATCGTGTTGTTGAACGAGCTCTTGATGTGCGCAACGCCGTAGGTGACGTTCTTGCGCTCTTTGCGGCGGGGACGGCGCCCGCCTGGCTTTGGCTTTGCCATCGCTGTCTCTTGCTGCTCTCTGCGTCAGGAAGGGGAGCCGGGCGCGGTCAGCGCCGAGCCTTCTTCTTACCGGCCACGGTCTTCTTGGGACCCTTGCGGGTGCGAGCGTTGGTGTGGGTGCGCTGACCCCGGACCGGCAGGCCGCGTCGGTGGCGCAGGCCCTGGTAGCAACCGATCTCCATCTTTCGCTTGATGTCTTGCGCGATCTCTCGGCGAAGATCCCCCTCCACCTTGAGGTTCTGCTCGATGTAGGCGCGGATGCGGTTGACCTCTTCATCGGTCAGGTTGCGCACACGCGTCGACGGGTCGACGTTCGTGTTCTCGCAAACCCCACGCGCAATAGTCGGACCGATGCCGTAGATGTAGCGGAGCGAGATCTCGACACGCTTTTCACGGGGAACGTCGACCCCGGCAATTCGAGCCATCGGTGGCGAACTCCCCTCAGCCTTGCCGCTGCTTGTGGCGCGGGTTCTCACAGATGACCCGCACCACGCCGTGGCGACGGATCACCTTGCACTTGTCACACATCGCTTTGACGCTGGGACGGACTTTCATGTTGCGCGCTCTCTGATCGGTCGCCGGCGGCGACTACTTGTAGCGGTAGGTGATATGCCCCCGCTGGTCGTACGGCGTGAGCTCAAGTTGGACGCGATCGCCGGGGAGAATCCTGTGTAGTGCATGCGCATCTTCCCAGAGACATGTACGAGAATTTGATGACCACTCTCGAGCTCTACGCGGAACATGGCATTGGGCAAAGGCTCGATGACCCTGCCTTCCACGACAATCCCGTCTTCTTGGGCTTCGGCAGGTCGACCCTCCTTCACCTGTCCTCCCGTGGTAGCTGGCACCAAGGCGCGCGGCCACCGAAAAGCCAACACGACACTGTAGCGTCTGCGGCCTCGGGAACCAACTCGGGTAGACGAGTGAAGCGTTCAGCTTACCGCGCGTTCGAGGGTACCCGCTAACTTGTAATGGATCACCACCAAAGGGCACGAAATAGCTCGAGGGCGTGTCGTAGCAGTGCGGTGGCGGGACGGCGACTGCATAGCTCAACTGAGGCGGGCGTCGATGACCTTGCTGAGGCGCTCGAGCACCTCCTCCTCCGAACCCACGCCGTCGACCGTGACGAGCAGCTTCCGATCTTCGAAGAGGTCCAGCACGGGAGCTGTCTCCTGCTCGTAGAGCTCGAGACGCCGGGCGATTGCCTCGTCCGTGTCGTCCGCCCGGCCGCGGCCCTTCATGCGCTCGGTCACGACATCGAGGGGGACGTCGATGTTGAGGACCACGTCGAGGCCAGCATCACCGGTGCTGTCGAGCAACGCCTCGGCCTGGGTGAGCGTGCGCGGGAAGCCGTCGAGGAGGAACCCCCGCTCGACCGCGTCGGACTTGGCAAGACGCTCCTTCACGACACCGATCATCACGTCGTCGGGCACGAGGTTGCCAGCACTCATGAACTCCTCAGCCTTGCGTCCGAACTCTGTGCCCTCGGCAACCGCGGCCCGCAACATGTCTCCGGTGGAGATGTGGGGCACTCCGTACTTCGACGACAGCCTGGCGCACTGGGTGCCTTTACCAGCGCCTTGGCGACCGAAGACGAGAGCGCGAAGTCGAGACATGAGCCGATCTCCCGGGGTAGTCGGGCGCCGTGGGCTCGGCACCGCCGTACGAATCCCGGCGAACTTACACCTACTTGAGGAACCCCTCGTAATTGCGCATCATCAGCTGGCTGTCGATCTGCTTCATGGTCTCGAGCGCCACGCCAACGGCAATCAGCACCGACGTGCCACCGAAGGCCAGACGCTGACTTGAGGTGGGGACACGCAGCCCGTACGTGATGAAGAGTGGCGGCAGCAGGGCGATGGCAGCGATGAACAGAGCCCCCGGAAGCGTGATACGGGAGATGATCTTTTGCATGTGACGCTCGGTCTGCGGCCCCGGACGAATACCCGGAATGAAGCCGCCCTGCTTTCGGATGTCATCAGCCCGCTGCACAGGATCAAACGAGATGGCCGTGTAGAAGTAGGAGAAGCCGATGATCAAAAGGCCGTAGAAGAGTAGATAGAAGATGCTGGTGTGGTTGACGAGATTGTCGTTCACCCACCGCCGGATCGAATCGCCCCACCCCTGAGCTGGGAGAAGGTTGGTCAGGAGGACCGGCAGGTACAGAACCGACGAGGCGAAGATCACCGGGATGACCCCGGACTGATTGACCTTGAGCGGTATGTACGTGCTCTGGCCGCTGTACATGCGGCGGCCGACCACTCGTTTCGGGAATTGCACCGGGATTCGTCGCTCACCCTGTTCCACGAAGACGATGGCCGCGAGCAACAGAACGAACATGGCCAATACGACCGCGAGCTTTAGATTGCCATTGTCCTGAGCTCTGATCTGGCCGCCTTGCGATGGCAGGACGCTCACAACCGAGGTGAACACAATGATCGACATGCCATTGCCGATCCCGTGCTGTGTAACGAGCTCCCCCATCCACATGATCAATGCCGTGCCGGCCGTGACCGTTGCCACGATGATCAACACCCGTGGAACAGTGAAGTTCGGCACTAGATCGAGCTTGTTCGTTGAACTGCCGACAAGCGATCCGCCGCCGTTGTGGAACAGGAACACGAGCCCGGTCGACTGCAGAATCGCAATGGCGATCGTCAGGTAGCGCGTGTATTGATTGATCTTCCGCTGCCCAACCGCACCCTGCTTTTGCAGCTGCTCGATCTTCGGTACAACCACCCCGAGTATTTGCAGAATGATCGACGACGTGATGTACGGCATGATGCCCAGCGCGAAGATGGCGAACTGGGTGAGCGCACCGCCGGAGAAGAGTTGCAGCAATCCGAGGATGCCGCCCCGCTCGGCGTTGGTCTTCAACGACGCAACGGCGTTCAGGTCGATGCCGGGGGCAGGAATGTAGGAGCCCAGGCGATACAGCAGGATGATGAGCAGTGTGAACAGGAGCTTGTGCCGTAGATCGGGCACGCGGAACATGTTCGCCATGCTCGCCAGCCGAAAAGACTTCGGCCCGGAGTGCTGAGTTGCAACCACGGCGAGTGGGCTCCTCCTCAAGTGAGCAGATGCCGACCCCCCTTGCGGGAAGCCGACGACCCTGCATCAACGGTTGGTGTGTTGGTTGCCCTTGGCTGGCGGACGACCGTGACCGAAAGGCGGCGGTAGCAGCACAACGCTACCGCCTCGGGACGTGATCGCCTCCTCAGCGGAACGGGAGAAGCCGTGGGCCGAGACCTGCACGGCCCGCGACAGCTCGCCCCGACCTAGCACCTTGACCAAGGCGCCTTTGTGCACGAGGCCGAGGCGATGCAACGCCTCTGGCGTGATCTGGTCGAGCCCACAGGCTTCGAGAACGTCCAGATTGATGGCTTGGTACTCGACACGGAACGGGTTCTTGAAGCCGCGCAACTTCGGGACTCGCCGCTGCAGCGGCATCTGGCCGCCCTCGAACCCGACGGGCACCGTGTCGCGAGCCTTCTGGCCCTTGGTGCCGCGACCGGCGGTCTTGCCGCCCTTGCCGCCGATGCCGCGTCCGACCCGCTTACGACGCCGGTTCGAGCCGACGGGGGGCTGAAGGTCGTGGATTTTCATGGTCAAACTTCCTGAACATCGACGAGATGCGGCACACGGGCGAGCATGCCTCGGATCTCCGGGCGATCGGGCAGCGTGTTGGTCTTGCCGATCCGGCCGAGGCCGAGAGCGCGCAGCGTGCCGCGCGTCTTGGGCTTGGCGTGGGCACCCGACTTGATCTGGGTGACGGTGAGGGTCTTGTCGGTCATGAGGGTCTCACTCACTCGTGCGAGCGCCGCTGGCGAGCTGCTGCTGGCGCTCTTGGTAGGCCCGCAGCATGCCCTTGGGCACGAACGACTCCACCGGCAGGCCGCGGCGCTTGGCGACCTCGTCGGGGCGCTGCAACGCCTTCAGGCCGGCGATCGTGGCGCGGGCGACGTTGATGTGATTGGCCGAGCCGAGCGACTTGCACAGCACGTCGTGCACGCCGGCTTCTTCGAGGATGATGCGGGCGGCGCCGCCGGCGATCACACCGGTACCGGGGGCGGCGGGCTTCATCAACACACGGCCGCCGCCGGTCTCGCCGGTGACGGGATGGGTGATCGTCGAGCCGGCGAGGGGCACCATGAACAGGTTGCGCTTGGCCTCCTCGGTGCCCTTCTGGATCGCCAACGGCACTTCCTTGGCCTTGCCGTAGCCGAGGCCGACGCGGCCGTTGCCGTCGCCGACGACCACCAGCGCCGTGAACGCGAACCGGCGACCACCCTTGACGACCTTGGCGACGCGGTTGATCGTGATCACGCGCGATTCGCGGAGACCGCCCTCGTCGGAGTTGTCGCGGTTGTTGTCACGGTTGTCGCGGTTGCCTTGGTAATTCGACATCAGAACTCCAGACCTGCGTTGCGCGCAGCTTCGGCGATCGCGGCGACGCGACCGTGGTATGCGTAGCCACCTCGGTCGAACACGACCGTGGTGACGCCGGCGGACTTGGCGCGCTCGGCGATCAGCTCGCCGACTCGGGAGGCGGCGGCGACGGTGCCGCCGGTGCCGGCCGCGCGCTGATCGTTCTCGGTGGTCGACGCGGCTGCCAGCGTGCGGCCGGTGGCGTCGTCGATCACCTGGACCGAGATGTGCTTGTTCGAGCGGTGGACGGCGAGCCGCGGACGAGCGGCGGTGCCGTGCACCTTCTTGCGGACCCGCCGGTGGCGGGTGATGCGTCCCTGACGACGGGCCTTGGCGATGTCACTCATTGCTGCCTCGACTACTTCTTTCCGGCCTTACCGGCCTTGCGCAGGATGCGCTCGCCGGCGTACTTGACGCCCTTGCCCTTGTAGGGCTCGGGCTTGCGGATGCTGCGGATGTCGGCGGCCACCTGGCCGACGACTTCCTTGTCGATCCCGCTGACCACGATCTGGGTGGGCACGGGTACTTCGAAGGTGATGCCATCGGGCGCCTTGACGTTGACCGGGTGGCTGAAGCCGAGGTTGAGCCGCAATGCG
>JAXDQG010000332.1:0-3418 GCA_034667945.1 Acidimicrobiia bacterium
GCCGACTGCTTTCGGGCCAGGGCAAGCGGCGCTTCGTGTTCTGAGCGCGCGCTGCGCCGGGGGATCGGAGCCGGGCCAGGAGGTAGGAGCCGGCCCAGGGGGGATGGGTGTGCGTGGCGGGTCAGCGGTAGGCTGCGCGGGCATCCAGGCAAGGGGGACCCCGAATGCTCAAGGCGCCGATCTCATCCGATTCGCACATCGTCGAGCCGCCTAACTGCTATGTCGATTACATCGACCCCAAGTACCGGGACATCGCGCCGCGGGTGGTCAAGAACGACAAGGGTGTCGACGTCTTCCAGATCGAGGGCGTCAACAATCCGATTCCCATCGGGATGTTGGCCGCCGCCGGCATGCCCGCCGACGAGCTCAAGGTCATGCGGCAAGCGAGCTATCCGGACATAACGGCCGCCGCCTATGACCCGAATGCGCGCCTGGAGGCGCAAGACCGAGACGGAGTTGGCGGTGAGGTAATCTTTGCCTCTATCGGCATGGTGCTTTGCAGCCACCCTGATTATCAGTACAAGCGGGCCTGCATGCAGGCCTATAACCGCTGGTTGGCCGAGTTCTGCGGGGCCCAGCCGAAGCGGTTGTTCGGCTTGGCGCAAACCGCCGTGAGCTCGGTGGACGAGGCCATTGAGGACTTCGTGGCCGCCAAGGATGCCGGTTTGGTGGGAATGATGGTGACTGGCACGCCGCAACACGAGGATTACGACCACCGCGACTATGACGCGCTGTGGGAATGCGCGGTGGACCTCGAGATGCCGATCTGCTTCCACATCTTGACGTCCAAGGACTATGACGCGGCGACGGCGTTGCGGTCGCCGCGTGGGCACTCGGCCAATGGCTTCATGAACCTGATCCGCGGCGTGCAGGACATCCTGGGGCTGTTCGTGTTCGGCGGGGTGTTCGAGCGCCATCCGAACCTGCACATGGTGGTGGCCGAGGGTGACGCGGGCTGGGTGCCTCACTGGATGTACCGGGCCGATCACGCGGCTATGCGCTGGGGCTCGTCGATGCAGCGGACGATCTCGAAGAACCCGAGTGAGTACGTGCTGTCGAACACGCACTTCACGTTCCAGGACGACAAGACCGCGTATGAGTCGCCGATGATGGTGGACTCGAAGTGCTTGTTGTGGGCGAGCGACTTCCCGCATACCGACTCCACGTGGCCGTTGTCGCAGGATGTGCTGTCGGATCAAACCGGGCACCTGACCGAAGAGCAGCGGAACCGGGCGCTGCACGACAACGCAGTCGAGGTGTTCAACCTGGCGGTGTAGCACGGCGGCGCTGCTCAGGCGGCAGCGCTGCCATCCAGTCCGAGGTAGGTGAACAGCTCGGCGTGCTCCGGGTTGGGCGGTAGCCGGCTGACCAGGTGCGTGACGACCGCCAAGTCCGTGGGCGGATCGATCGTGCGCGGCGGTGGATGACGTTCGGCGATGGCCTGACAGGTTTTGCAGTAGCGCTCGGGGCCGCTGAGGCGGTCGCCGAAGCGTTTCGGCATGGCGTGGGCCCAGGCCCCGCAGAGGGTTTCGCGTCGGCTGAGCTCGTCAGGGAGCCCAGCGGGCCGGAGCGCGTGGCGGATCCGATAGTGACGGCCCATCTCGTACCGCATGGGCGGACGCCGCTTGGCCGGGACCGCGGCCGGGTAGGGGTGGCCGGGGTAGCGGGCGCCACGGCGACGGGCCTCATAGGCGCGTTGGCGGCAGCTGGCCGTGCAGTAGTGGGGTTTGCGGCCGGTGGGACAGCGGCGAGCGAAGCGCTTGGCGCACCAGAGGCAGGAGAAGGATCCATCGGCGTGTTCCATGCCTAACACCGTACGGACGGGGTGGGACACCTTACGGATCGTCGCTTTGCGTGGTTCTGATACCGCGCTTCGCGTCGTTTCGAGCCGGAGGCGCAAGCTCGATGCTGAGCCAGCCCGTACAGGTTGCGCCGGTGACAAAACCGCCGGGGAAGGACGCCAGCCGTCACCGTTTGGCCGGTGACGAAACCGGCAGCGCCATCCCGCTCGACTGTTTGGCCGGTGATGAAACCGCAGCGCCACGGCGCTCGACTCTTTGGCCGGTGACGAAACCTGCAGCGCCATCCCGCTCGACCGTTTGGCCGGTGACGAATCAGGCGAGGGCGCTTCGGGCTGGAACGCGAGCGTGCGCCGGCTGTCGCCGGCCTCCGGCCGCTCTCGGTCTTTCGTCACCGGGGGAACCTCTAAGGGCGAAAACGATACCTAGCTATTGGTCCTGACCAGGGCAAACGCCACGTCGAGCGCACAACGTGACGTTACGACCGCACAGTGTGCCGACGCTCCCCGGGCGCGAGGGCAGGTCAGTCCATCTCGAGCGCTTTGGCCAGGTCCAGGATCCGCTGCGCCTGCGTGAAGTGCGGCACGTCCACCATCCGCCCCCGGAAGCGAAACGCCATCTTTCCCTGCGCCCGCTGCTGCTCCAGCTCCTCCAGCAACTCCCGGCTCGCCTCGATCTCCTCTTTCGACGGCGTGAACGCCTCGTTGATCACATCGATCTGCGACGGGTGGATGGAGATCTTCCCCGTGAACCCCATCCAGGCGCTTTCCTGGCACTCCGACCGCAACGCGTCCGGATCGGTCACGTCGGTGAACACCGTGTCGAGCGGCTGAACCCCCGCGGCTGCGGCCGAGAGCAGACACATCGTCCGGGCGTGCTCGAAGATCGGCAGGTACCGCCCATTGTCATAGCGGTTCCGGCGCGCGCCGATCGCCGCCGAGAGATCCTCCGCACCCCAGGTCAGTGCATCGACCCGCGCCACACACGCCAACTCCCCGACCGACAGGAATCCCCGGGCGGTCTCCGTCCCCAGCACCAGCAGTTTCACCCCGCCCGGCTCATGGCCGTGCTGACGCTCCAGCTCGCTCACGACCCGGTCGATCAGCCGGACCTCGTCGGGCCCGTAGATCTTCGGCACCAGATACGAATCGGGCGGATTCACCATGGTCGCCTCGAGATCGGCCCGAAACCACGGCGAGTCGGTCGGATTGCAACGTACGACCCGTTCGTGACGGCCGAAGTCCACGTCGGCCAGCCACCCAGAGATGATGCCCCGAGCCTCGTCCTTGTTCTCGGGAGTCACGGCGTCTTCCAGGTCCAGCACCAATGCGTCAGCAGCTGAATCGAGCGCCTTGGTGAGCATCTTCTCGTTGGCACCCGGGACGAAGTGGGCACAGCGGCGAATCCGAGCCATGGCCGCTGGTCTAGCCGACGGCGACGGGCCAAGACGACGGCACCCGCCTCACCAGCCAGTTCGCCAAGTATGCGTTGACCTCGAACGGCTTCTCTTGCGCCATCCAATGGCCCGAATCGATCGTGACGACCTCCAGGTCACGGCATTCGTCGCGCATGGGCCTCGCAAGATCGGACACCACCGATTCGCACACGTAGTCGTACCG
>JAXDQG010000333.1:0-4761 GCA_034667945.1 Acidimicrobiia bacterium
TATCTGGCTGCTCACTGGCTGACGGACACACTCGCCGGCACGGCCATCGGCACCGGCCTGGCGCTCGTTTGGCCCGCATCGCTCGAGCTGCTTCGCATCTGGCGCACGCAGCGCCGCGGCGGGCTGCAGTCGGATGCGCCGCCCACCGAGGCGTCAGACGACGATCGAGCAGTGGGCAGTCAGGCGGGCTCGCAGATGACCAGGGGAATCTCCCGCTTGGTCCTCCGCTGGTAGCCCTCGTAACCCGGGTACGTCCGGACAACGCTCCTCCACAGCCGGGCCCGCTCCTCGCCGGTTGCCGTCCGAGCTCGAAAGCGCAGGGACCGACTGCCCCGCTGTACCCGCACGTCGGAATCGGCGGAGAGGTTCAGATACCAGTCCGGATGCCGTCGCGCCCCGCCGTTGGACGCAACGAGCACCAGGCGATCGCCGTCGACCGTGACGGTGAGCGGGGTCGTCCGCCGTTGCCCGGTCTTGCGCCCGGTCGTGGTCAACAGCACGTTCTCGACCGTCCCGATACGGCCACCGAGCATTCCCTTGGTCAAACGGAAGAGCTGCGTGTGCAGGCCGGTGATGGCCCTCTGTGCCAGGCGCTGGAGATCCACGGCCGAACGCTAGTGCGGGGGCGCTGCCCCCGGCCCCCGGATGCCGGCCTCGCCGCGTCGTGGCGGTTTCGGGCGCGTTGCAGCTCGTTCGACAACGGCGCTGCGCGCGACGACACGGTCATTCCAGGAGCTCGGCAGCCGCCAGATCAGCAACCCGATCCGCGTCGTAACCGAGGATCTCCGTCAAGACCTCCCAGCTGTGCTCGCCAATCGTGGGCCCGCCCCGCTCAATCCGGGCCGGGGTGCGGGACAGACGGAACCGGCTGCCCTCCACCCAGGTGGTTCCCTGCGCGCTGTGGGCGACCTCGACGAAGTGCCCACGGTGCCCCAGCTGCGGGTCGGTGAAGGCCTCCTTGCTGTCGTTGACCCGATGGGCTGCGATGCCGCGGGCCTGACAGAGTGTCTCTATGTCGTCCGCGGTGCGCGAACGGGTCCAGGCCTGAATGGCCTCGTCGAGCTGGCGGCGGCGGTCGCGTCGAGCCTCGAGGTCGAGCTGCGCCAGGTCGGGCCGGTCGATCAGCTGGCACAGCGCGGCGAAATGGCCATCGCCCCCGCAGACGATGGCGACCCAGCGATCGTCGCCCGCCGCTCGGTAGATGCCGTGTGGGGCGACCGCCGGGTCGTCATTGCCGGCCCGCTGCAGCACGCGGCCATTGACGCTGAAGTCCAACAGCGCCGGCGACATGAGGTGCAGCGATGCTTC
This sequence comes from Acidimicrobiia bacterium, assembly GCA_034667945.1. Taxonomy (GTDB): domain Bacteria; phylum Actinomycetota; class Acidimicrobiia; order Acidimicrobiales; family CAIXPF01; genus JAXDQG01. The sequence continues at coordinate 1,309 of JAXDQG010000333.1, forward strand.
GGCCTGGGACAGATCGATGTACTGGCCGTCGCCCGTGCGGCGCCGATGCTCGACCGCCGCCAGGATGCTGCCCACGAACAGCCGCGGTGCAACGTAATCCGTGTAGGCAGAGAAGGGTCCGCAGGGTGCGCGGTCCGGCCAGCCGGTGATGTTGAACCTCCCCGAGATGGCGGCCGCCATCGTCCCGTAGCCGGCCAACAACGCCAACGGACCCGTCTGACCCATGAGGCAGCTCGAGGCCATGATGACGTCCGGCTTCACCGCTCGCAGGGACTCGTAGTCCAGCCCCCAGCTACGCATCGCCCGAGGAGAGAACGACTCCACCACGACGTCGGCCCAGCGAACCAGATCCAGCAGGACCTCCCTGGCTGCCGGCTGGGCCAGGTCGAGCGCCAGACCGAGCTTGCCCGCGTTCATGTTGTTGAAGAGGCCCGAGTCGTCGACCCCGGAAGCGTCGTTGCGGAATGGCGCCAGACCCCGGGCCGTGTCGAGATGCCGAGCTGACTCGACCCGGACCACCGTGGCCCCGTAGTCGGCCAGCACCCGGGTCGCGGCCGGGCCGGCCATCACCCAGCAGAGATCGAGCACCTTCAAACCGTCGAGCGCTGGCCGATCGCCGACCGTCTCTGACGTTGCCGCCGGTGCCTGCAGACGGGCCGGCTCCGACAGGATGGGCCCGGTGTCGGCGCCCAGTCGGGGCGGAGGACCGAGCGACGGCAACGGCGTGCCGCTGAAGTGCGCCAACGCGCCCGGATAACGCACCCTGCCGAACTCGGCTTGGTCGACATCCTGCCAATAGTCGCGAGCCGCGAATTGTGGACTTCCCATCACCTCCTCGATGGTGGTCACCGGGACGATCAACAGCCGCCGGGCCTGCGAGGCCTCCAGCAGCTCCGCCTTGGTCTTGGTGGCGAAGAAGCGGTCGAGGATGCGCTTGACCCGCTCGTATTCGGCGATGGGCTCCGCGCCCTCGAGCAGCAGATTGGTGTAGTTGATCCAGTCCTTGTCCCGCGTGGCCTCGTCACAGAAGCCCTCTTCGTGGACCCACGCCATCAGATTCCGACTGAAGGGCCCGATGGCGCTCCCGAAGAAGAACGTCACGGAGACATAGCCGTCCTGGCACGCCCAACGCAGCTGCAAGTCGATCGGACCGGCCTTCACGCCGCCGGCCATGCGGGACAGCTCGGTGGCGCCCAGGGCGTGGGCCAGCGTCATCGACTGGGTTGCCTGCAACAGGCTCTGCTGCGCGGACGTATCGACGTGTTGGCCCAGCCCGCTGCGGACCCGTTCGTGCAGGGCGACGAGGATGCCGCAGGCGGCGTCGGCTGCCGCATGGTGATACGCCTGGGGCTCGCTGATCCGGACGGGCGCCCGGTCGGCGTCGCCGGTCAGCCAGCCCTGTCCACCCGCGGCGACGAGCGGCAGATCCGTCGCCGCCCAGGTCGCCTTCGGCCCGTCGCTGCCGAAAGGGGTCACCGAGGCGTGGACGATGGCGGGATTGACCTTCGACAGCGCCTCGTAGTCGAGCCCTCGGGCAACCATCACGCCCGGGTCTTCGGAGTCGACGACGACGTCGGCGGAGGCCACGAGGCGCAGGAAGTCTGCCTTGCCTTGGGCCGAGTCGAGATCCACCACCACCGAGCGCTTCCCGCGGTTGAAGGCCCAGTGCCGGAGTGAGCCCTCCGGATCGGGCCGATCGTGCCAGTAGGGCGCCATGCGCCGGGTGCGGGCGCCCTCGGGCGGCTCGACGGCGATCACCTCGGCTCCGAGGCTGGCCAGGATGTGCCCGGCCAGCTGTCCCCGCTCGTCGGTGAGATCCAGGACGCGAAAGGCGGCCAGCACGCGGACTCCCTTCTGATGCCGAAGCGGCAATGTAATCGGGCCGCCGATGGGCGGACCGGCCGGCCGCGTAATTTGGCGGGCAAACGCCGTACACCGCGCCTACTGTCCGCTTGGGCGGGGGACGCCGTGGGGGTTGGAGGCACCATGATCAGTTCGGGTCCGACGCGCTTGCGCGTGGCGTTCGCCACCCTGTTGTGCGGAATGCTGATGCCACTGGCAGCGGTTTCGGCCGGCGCGGCCGATGTTCCGACCGGGGCCGACAGTGCGCTGGATGATGCTCCGGTCGTGCCCGGCGACGGTTGGTTCGTCGACGAGACCAAGCTGCCCTTCACGCCGCTCGAGAGCACCGCCGCGGCCCAGCACTGGGGCGTGCTCAACGGCGCCGGGTACCACATCGAGGTGCCCGACAACTGGAACGGCGAACTCGTCATGTGGGCCCACGGCTTCCGCGGGTACGACAAGGAGCTGACCGTCACCGATCCGCGCTTTCGGCGCTATCTCATCGAGCACGGGTACGCCTGGGCGGCCTCCAGCTATCGGGCCAACTCCTACGTGCCATCGCTGGGCGAGCAGGACACCTTCGACCTCTCGAAGTTCTTCGCCGACACCATCGGCACACCCAGGCGGATCTTCATCACCGGGGAATCGATGGGTGGACATGTAACCGGTCTCGCCGTCCAGAAGCGGCCGAACTACTACGCGGGCGCCATGCCGGTTTGCGGCGTGATGGGTGATCGTGAGCTGTTCGATTACTTCACCGACGTGCTGCTCGGCGTGCAGGCCATCACGGGCATCACCGCCGACTTCCCTCCACCGGAGAACTGGCTCAGCGACATCGTGCCCCAATTGGCCTGGGTGCTGGCCAACGACCCAGCGCGGCTCGGGGACTTCACCAATTTCGTGATGTTGCGCAGCGGTGGTGTCCGGCCCTACTTCCCGCTGTCACTGGCGCAATGGACCGGCTTCCTGCTCGCGTTGGCGCAGCCCGACCCGGCTGCGCCGGCCTTTGACGCCAGCAACGAGAACACCGTGTACCAGCTCGACACCGATCCTGCCCTGTCCGCCGACGAGCAGATGCTCAATGCCGTCATCGCCCGGGTCAATCGTCTCGACTTCCCGCTGCCGCCCGCGGGCCTCGCGGACGTTCCCGAGATCACCGGAGAGCTCTCCATGCCGGTGCTCACCATGCACACGCTCGGCGACCTGTTCGTGCCGTTCTCGATGGAGCAGCTCTACGCCCAGCGGGCGGCAGCCCACGGGAACAGCGGGCTGCTGGTGCAGCGGGCGATCCGGGACATCGGGCATTGCGCCTTCAGCGAGGGTGAGCTGAACCAGGCCTTCGGCGATCTGGCCCGCTGGGTGCACGAGGGCGTCAGGCCCGCCGGCGACGACGTGTTGACGCCGTCCGTGGTGGCGGCGCCGAACTACGGGTGCCGCTTCACCATCGACGAGCGGAGCTTCGTGCCGCCCTGCACGGCGGCCGCCTAGCGCCGGCGCCAGCGAAAGCGGCCGCTCGGCACCGGCGTCAGCGAGGACGGAACTTGAGCAGCCGCAGGCTGTTCGACACCACCAACACCGACGAGAACGCCATGGCCGCTCCGGCAATCAGCG
>JAXDQG010000334.1:0-5589 GCA_034667945.1 Acidimicrobiia bacterium
GCCGAGACCGAGTTTGACCGGGCCGCTGTCGCCCCCAACGTTCTGCTGGAGTAGCAGGCGCACAATGCCGGCCCGCCACCACCAGCCGACCAGCCCGAACAGGGCCACGACCAGCACCGCCAAGCCGGCCACCTTCTTGGTCGTCCGCAGACCGACGAAGCTCACCAGCAGCAACCCGCTGAACGCCACCAGCAGCAGGGCGAGATGCCAGCGTTGGAGACCGACGCTCGAGCCTCCCCAAGATCTCGAACCGTTCGAGCCGACCTCCCACACGGAACCGGCCATGGCCAGTGCGCCGGCCACGACTGCAATCAAGGCGAGCACGAGGGTGACGCGATCGAGCAGCGTGCGGGGTCCCCAGAGCGCGTGCCGGAGCGGGGCGAACCGAGGCGCACGTCCGGGGGGCGGAAGCTGGAGCGACCGTTGCAGGGCGTCGATCTGGTCGGCAACCGCCGCGAACACGTCGTCTCGGTCGCGCAGGGCGAGGAGCAGGGGCACGACGTGTTCGCGCCCGAGGTGATCCGCCTGGCCACCCAACCGGTGCACGAGGCCGAGTTGTTGATCGAGGTTGAGTGGCTCCCTCGAGTTGATCTGATCACGAATGGTTGCCAAGTACGAGCCCGGGACGGGCGGCACCGGGGGCAGCGGATCGGGCAATGGGCTCGACGATCCGGTGTGGGCCAATGCCCGGGCGAGTGCCATCGAATCGGTCTTGTCGCCTTGCTGATAGCTGACCAGCTGAAAGGCCGCCAAGCTGGAAGGAAGCTCGGTCAGCTCAGTGGCAATCACCTCGAGCGGAATGATGATTCGTTCGACCGCAATGGCATAGTTGAGCTCGAGCAGACAGGCCTCTGATGCCACCGACGACGGGCTGACAACGAACAGAAACGCGTCGCATTGGCGGATCTTCGACAAGATCTCGTCCCACCAGAGCTGACCGCCGGACAGCTCCTCGTCGAGCCAGACCGAGTGCCCAAGCGCCCGCAGGTCGGTGCGGAGCAGTCCGATCTCGTCCCGGTTCGTCCTGCTGTAGCTGACGAAGAGCATCGAGCCTCTCCAAGCTTCACGGCCGGGTACAAGAGGCAGCCTACACGGATGGCCGGTCACCAAGGTGTGACCAAATGGCTGTGGCCGAGCTCGTCCCGTTAGTCCTTCGCTCAGGTCCGCGCTCTCGCTGACCTTGGGCGCATAGCAGACCCTGACCTGCCGTAATGACATTTCTGGTGTAGGTCTCATTCACCTGATTCCGCATGACAGTCGGTCAGGTTTTTCTCCAGAGCTAGCCACGCAGCAGAGCCTTCGGCAAACCTGCAGGACGGTCTTGGCGCCAATGTCCGATGGCGTTATGCTTGCAAGAACGGAACGCTTCGGCGGGATCTTTGCGCAGTCAAGGGCGCTCGCTGCGCGCACATAGTGGACGAAATGACGAAGCAACCACCAAGTGCGTTCGCCGCGAACATGCCCCGCCTGTGCACGATGTACATGACATTCTGCCGGAGGTCGTTTGTGTCCGCTCACCGAGGTCTCACGCTGGTGTTGGCCGTCGCACTTTTAACGGTCGGCCTTGCGACCGGCGCCGCGCCGGCCGCAGCTGCGCCGACGGCGCCGGCGCTCCTCACCCCCGCACCTAATGCCTCAGTGACCTTGCCGTTCGGCATCTCCTGGTCGGCGGCATCGGATCCGAGCGGCGTCTACGCCTACAACTGGCAGGTCAGCTCAACCACTACGTTCTCCAAAGTCCTTCAGCAAGGTTCAACCATGGGGGCGCTGCAGGACACGGTCAGCGGCTTGGCTGCTGGCGCCTATTACTGGCGCGTGCAGGGCGTGAGAAACAACTTCGTCCAGGGTTCCTGGTCGGCTCCGCGGGCGGTTCGTGTGACCGGCGCTGGGGCCGGCGCTCCCGCCACCCCTCGCTCAACCAGCCCAGAGGGGGCACGAACTTCCATCCCTGGGAGTCGTTCGGGATGAGTTGGAGCGCGGTTCCGGACGCCACGAAATACGTGCTCGAAGCGTCCAAGGACAGTTCATTCCCGGTCAACGGCGTGGTGTACCGCTGGGAGCAGTCGACGCCCTCGACGACCATCCTCATCACCCACAACGACCTGGGCAGCTACCGGGCGAGGGTCTTCGCGGTGAATGCCAATGGCGTGATAAGCATGCCGTCCAATGTGATCTCATTCAAGATCTCCTACAACGCCCCTATTGCGGCTGCGCCGACCCTCGTCGCGCTCACCGGCGGTCCGGTCATTTCGATGCCGATCAATTTCCAATGGAACCACACGATCAACCCGCAATCATCCGGTTATCAGCTGCAAATCTCGCGCACTTCAAACTTCTCACAGCTCGAGCAGGACATCCCACAGCTGAATGGGCCCGAGTACACGGTGATCACCTTGCCAACCGCGGGTCCCAAGTTCTGGAGAGTTCGATCGTTCCAGGGCACCATCAATTCGGCCGGCGTCGGGGCGGCAACCGCGTGGTCGGCTGTCGGGACGTTCACGGTTGCCGACGAGCCGGTGCGGGTGAGCACCATCACGCTGGCCCGCCCGACGCCGGCGAGCGGTCAGGAGGTGTATGTCGACCTCCAGCTGAACCGAGCTGTTCCGGCCGCGGGCGCCACCGTCAACCTCTCCAGCTCTGATGCGTCCGCCGCGCCGTTGCCGGCCTCGGTCCCGGTGCAGGGCAGCACGTCGTGGGTGCAGTTCCGCTTCCGGACCGGGCAGGTATCTGCTCCCACGTCGGTCACGATCACCGCAACGATCGGTTCGCAATCCACAGCGCAGACGTTCACCGTCTCTCCGTCGTCGCTCCAGGGCCTCTTGGGATTCCCGGTACGCAAGAGTGGCGGCACCGGGCTGGGCGGCATCGTCATGTTGAACGGGCAGGCACCGGCGGGCGGGGCGGTCGTCTCGATATCGAGCAGCAGCCCGGCCGTCACGGCGCCCGCCACGGTGACCGTGCCCGCCGGCGTCGAGTCCGTGGCCTTCAACATGCCCACTTCGGAGGTCAGCCAAGACACGCCGGTCACGATCAGCGCCACCTGGCGGGGGGTCACCGTCCAGTCGACATCGACGCTGGCACCGAAGCCGCCACCGACCTCGATCACGCTCGACCCGTCCACCACCAGCGGGAGCAGCGGATCGTTGGGGCGCGTGACGGCCGCCGACCCGCGGACGGAGGACGTGACTTACACACTGTCCACCGACCGGCCCGATCTGGTGAGCATTCCGAAAGAGGTCATCGTGCCGCAATACGCGTCTGCCGGAGGCTTCAACATCTCCACCACAACGGTCAGCGCGAAGACACTCGTCAACATCTCGGTCAAGGGCGCGGACGTCACGTTGACCGCCGTGCTGACGCTCATGCCTCCGCCATGACCGGGGGTGGAGGCCGGCGGCTACGGCAGGGCTCAGCTCCAACCCGACCTGACGACCAGCTCAGCGGACGCCCGCGCCCAGACCGCCATCGGGAAAGATGATCTCGCCCGTCACGAAGCTGGACTCGTCGCTGGACAGGTAGAGGCAGGCATTCGCGATATCGACCGGCTCGCCCAGGCGACGGAGCGGCGTCTCCTTGAGCCGCTGGTCAACCCAGGGCTGATGCATGATCGACGAGCCGGACATGGACGTCTTGATGTAGCCCGGACCGACGGCATTGGCCCGGATCTGGTAGCGGGCGAGCTCCAGCGCCAGGCACTTGGTCAACATCCAGACGCCAGCCTTCGATACGCAGTAGTCCGACGAACCCTTGAGGGCGGTGACCGCCGCCATCGACGCGATGTTGACCAGCGTCCCGCCGCCACCGCGGGCCACCATGTGCCGGGCGACCGCCCGGTTGGTGAGCATCACCCCGGTGAGGTTGACGTCGATGACCCGCTGCCAGCTCGACAAGGCCTTTTCGAGCAGCACCATGTCGTTGCGGTCCATGCGGTCAACGCCGACCTGCTCTTCGATCTCCCGACTCACGTAGTTGGCGTGCGAGATGCCCGCGGCGGCGACGCAGGCGTCGACCCGGCCCAGAGCGCTCACGGCAGCCTCGATCATGGCGTCGACCGACTCCTCCGAGGTGGTGTCGACCACCACGGTGTCGGCCCGGCCACCCATCGCCACAACGTCTGCGGCGACTCGCTCGGCCCGGTCGCCGTTGAGATCGGCGATCATCACCGTCGCTCCCTCCTCGGCGAAGCGCAGCGCACACCCTGCCCCGATGCCCGACGCTCCCCCGGTGATCAGAGCGACCTTCCCCTCCATGCGACCGGCCATGCTTCGATGCTCCTTGGAGATTGCGCGGATGAGCCGTGAACGTACCGGTAGCCGGACCCGGGCGGGTAGCCCGCAGCTGCCTACCCGCGGCCCGGCGGGTCCGAAAGCGCGACACTGTCGCCGTGACCAGCTATCGCGACGAGCTCGACTGGGCCTATCACGGCGAGGTGATCGGGGAGGCGATGTTCGGGGCCATGGCCGAAGCGGCCGGCGATCCCCGGCGGGCTGCGCAAATGGGGCTGCTCGCCCTCATCGAGCGCCAGACGAAGGAACAGCTTGCTCCGCTGCTCGAGCGGGACGGGATCGTCCGCCACGACGAGCCCTACGAGGCGAAGGGCCGAGCCCTGGGCGAGCGAGCGAATCGCCCCAGCTGGGACTGGGAGCGCTTTCTGCGGACCTTCGAGCCCACCACCCAGCCGGCGCTGGTTCGCTATCGGTGGATGCGGGACGAACTCGCTCCCGAGGGCGACGCCCAGCAGATGCGGTCGCTGGTCGCGCACGAGGAGGTGCTGCAAGCATTTGCCGACGCGCTGCTGGGCGGTGAGCTAGATCCGGCCCGTGGGCTGGTCGGGGCGCTGGAGGGCGAGCACCGGGCCGAAGCCGACAAGCTGCTCGGCGGCTTGGCCGACTGATCGACGAGTCAGCTCTCCCCGGCTGGGCCGGCGACCGACAGCCCCTGCACGCCGTGCTTCTCGATCAGTCGGGCCACCAGCCCACTCGCCTTTGCATCTTCGACGAAGGCCTTGAGGTACTGGATGCCGGCTTCGTCTCGGCCCCTGGGGGTGCCGATGGCCTGCTGCACGGCCGTGAACCGGCCCGGCAGGATGCGCGAGCCCGGCACCCGCTCGACATCGGTGATGAGGCGGGGCCGTAGTCCGGCCAGGGCGTCGAGGCCCCCATTGACGAACGCGTCCAGCGACCCGTCGAGCCCGTTCACGTTCACGACCTCGGCCTGGCGGATGTTGCGATCGAGCCAGAGCCCGTAGGCGCTACGGGCCGCACTGGCAATGCGGATGCCGGGCCGGTCCACCTCGTCCACCGAGGTGATGGGCGAACCGGCCGGCACGAGATAGGTCGCCTCGATCTCGCAGTACGCCGCGGTGAAGGCGATGCTCTGGGCCCGCGCCGGTTCGGCGCCGATGTTGCCGATGTCCCAGACGCCCGACTCAGCGGCGTCGGCCAGCTCCCCGGGAGTCTTGTAGCGCAGCAGCTCGAGGCCGACGCCGAGGCGGTTGGCGAGCTCGCGAGCCATGTCGGGTGAGACGCCCTCCGGGTTGCCGTCGCTGCCCCTGCCGGTGACCAGCAAAAAGTTGCTGAGATTGATGGC
>JAXDQG010000335.1:0-5421 GCA_034667945.1 Acidimicrobiia bacterium
ATGGGGTCTCACCGTGACCGCCTTCGCGGTCGGTTCATTGCTGGCCGGCGCGGTGGTCGGCGCCCTGGCGGGCACTGTGGGGATCGGCTTGCGGGCCATGCCGTCGGGAGTGCTCGGCGTCTTGGCCCTGCTGGGCGTTGCGATCGCCGTGCTGGCGGATGCAGCGCCCCGGCGGGTGCGGCTGCCCGATTGGCACCGTCAGGTCAACGAGGAGTGGATGGAGCGCTATCGAGGCTGGGTCTACGGCGCCGGCTTCGGCCTGCAGCTCGGTGCCGGCTTTCTCACCATCATCACTACCGCAGCTGTGCATCTCACCTTCTTCTTTGCGCTCCTGACCCGCTCACCGCTCGGCGGGGCGTTAGTGGGCGGCACGTTCGGCCTGGTCCGCGGCGTCTCGCCGGTCGTGACCGTGCGCACGCGGGACGCCGACGCCCTGCGGCGTCTGCATCGGCGGCTGGACCGCATCCGACCGGCCGCACAGCTGGCGACGGTTGCCGGAATGCTGGGCGTCGGGATCGCCACATCGTGGGTGCTGATCACTGGAGTTGGAGCCTGATGGCGGATCTCGACCGGTCGAATGTCCGGCTCTCCCTTCCCCGGGGCTGGGAGGGGGAGATCGTCGACCGCCGCGCCACCGCACCGCTGCCGTTGGCGGGCGCAACTACCGGCGCGGCCAGCTCGGATGGCTCCGGCTCGTCCGCCACGCAGTTCGCCCCGGCAGCGGGACCCACAACGCTGGCCACCGTCCATGTCGCCAACTTCCCGCTGCCGCCGGCCCGGGGCGATTACGGCAGTGGAGCCGTAGAGGCCATGGGCTTCGACGGGGTGTTCATCGCCTTGCTGGAGTTCGCACCGGACAGCCTCTCCAGTGCGCTGTTCAGCCACGAAGGCGTGCCGCGCCCGCTCGATCCGGCGTTGTTCTCACCTCGCCAGCTGCAGCGACCCCAGCGCAACCAGGCCGGCTTGCAGACGTTCTTCACCGCCACTGGGCGACCGTTCTGCCTGTATGTGGTCATCGGCAACTACCTACAACGCGAGGGCCTGGTGGCCCAGGCCAACGCCCTCCTCGACGGTCTGCAGATCGGCTGAGCTCTTTCGGGCGCGGCCCGCCCAGCGGCCTGGTCGGTTGCGCGAGGGGTTCAGGACTGGAGGTCGCTGCATGCCCGCAGCGACAGCCACCGGTCGAAGGCGACCCGGGCCGGCTGACCTGTCAACTCGGTAGCGACGCCGTTGACCAGGCGGGCTGGAGTCCAGCCGTAGCCGAGGATCTTGCGGCCATCGACAGTGACCTTCAGCACGCCGCTCTCGGTCGATGGTCCAGCCGTGCTGTAGAAGACGGCGTTGCCCAAGCCGTAGGCGACCAGCGCACCGTGCTTCTTCCCGGCCGCCTGCAGACGGTGGGCGTGACCACCGACGATCACATCCGCCCCCGCCCCGATGAGACGGTCGGCCAGCGTCACCTGATCACCAGTCGGACACGTCTCGCCCTCGATGCCCCAGTGGAGGAAGACCACCACCGTGTCAGCCATCGACCGGGCCAGTTGCACCGACGCCAGCAGGCGAGGAACGTCCTTGGCCGAGGCCACGCCCGGGTGCGCGGCGGTGGCGGTCCAGGCGGCCGGGTCGTCCAGGACCTGCGTGGCAGCGATCACGGCTACCCTTCGACCCCGCACCGTCGTCACCCACGGGCGATAGGCCTCGCCGGCGTCGAGACCGATGCCCAGCACGGGCATGCCGATATCGCCCGCGGCGGCCAGCGAATCGCGCAGGCCTGCCTGCCCATAGTCGAGCCCGTGGTTGTTGGCCATGGAGACGGCACTGACACCGGCGGCTCGCAGTGCCGAGAGGCCGCCGGCCGGGGCCCGGAACGTGAACTGCTTGCTCTCGGCTGCGCCTCGGTCGGTCACGGCGGATTCGAGATTGACCACGGAGACATCCGCGCCGGCCAGCAGGGTGCCGAGCGGCTGGAGCATGCTCGAGCCTTCGGTCTGCAGGCGGGTGCCGAGGAAGTCCTCGAAATGGACGTCGCCGGCGAAGGCCAGAGTAAGTGGACCGCCCTGGTTGTCGGCCGCGGCAGGGTCAGGCTGACGAGCGGCTGCCGGCGCCTGGGCAGCGCCGGCTCCGGTGGCCGTGCTGACTCGGCCGGCGGCCGCGCTGAGCGGTCTGACCGACAACAGCGAGATGCTAGGCACGACCAGGAACAACGCCTGGAGCACCAGGAAGACCCCCAACCCGCCACCGAAACGGCGGGTTCGCACGGCTGTGAGCTTAGTTGCGGGCCCTGAGGATGGCGCGGATGGTCTTCACCCCCAGGCGCTACTCACACTCAGTGCGCTCACAGCTGCACACAAAGTGACTAGGCGCTGAGCCATACCGCGTGTCGAATTCGACGGCTCGCGCTACGTCGAATCGACGTCGAATCGCTCGCTACGCTCCGAAACTCACGCTGTGCGCTCGTTCTGTGACGATACGTACCTGCGCACGCTGTGCGGTTAACCAACCACTCATCCGACATGGCCGGCGGAGACGGCCAACCCCCCACGCCCGGCCGGCGGCCTACACCACCGGGCGAGCCGGTCCGCTCCCGCTCCAGCCAGGTATCGGCAGGATTCATGGCATAGCCTGGCAGCAACCAAATGGCTCCCGGGCCGGTGTGCGGTATTCTCGGTTGGCTGCGGCAGGGCCAATGACGCCCCGGGCCGGAGCGACACGGTAACTCGCGTTCGCCCCAGGAGCACCGGACAGAAGCATGCAGCGAATTCCCCCCGCGCAGGGTCTCTACGACCCTGCGTTTGAGCACGACGCCTGCGGCGTCTCCTTCGTGGTCGACCTTCATGGCCGGCCGTCGCATCGGATCGTCGAGATGGGGTTCACCGCCCTGTGCAATCTCGACCATCGGGGGGCAAAGGGCGCGGAGGTCAATACCGGCGACGGGGCCGGGATTCTCCTCCAGCTGCCCGACAAGTTCTTGCGAGCCACCGTCGACTTCGAGCTTCCTCCGCTCGGCGCCTACGCCGTCGGCCTCGCCTTCCTCCCCTCGGATCCCGCCGCAGCCGAAGAAGCCCTTGCCGAGGTCGAGACCATTGTGGCCAAGGAGGGGCTGGTCACGCTGGGCTGGCGTGACGTCCCCACCGACCCGTCCTCGCTGGGCTCCATGGCCATCGCCGTCATGCCCACCTTCCGGCAGCTGTTCATCGCGGGGCCGGCCGCCGACGTCGAGTCGCTCACCGGCCTCGACCTGGACCGCCGGGCGTACTGCGTGCGCAAGCGCATCGAGCACGAGATCGCCATTCCCGACCAGGACGGGATCGACCAGGGCGTCTACTTCGCGAGCCTCAGCTCCCGCACGCTGATCTACAAGGGCATGCTCACCACACCGCAGCTGCCCGACTTCTTCCCCGACATCCTGGACCCGCGGATGGAGTCCGCGCTGGCCCTGGTGCACAGCCGCTTCTCCACCAACACCTTCCCGTCGTGGCCGCTCGCCCACCCCTATCGGTTCATCGCCCACAACGGCGAGATCAACACGGTCATGGGGAACCGCAACTGGATGCGGGCCCGTGAAGAGCTCATCGCCACCGACGCGCTGCCCGGCGACCTCGAGCGCGTCTACCCGATCTGCACCCCCGGCGGGTCGGACACCGCATCGTTCGACGAGGCGCTCGAGCTGCTGCACCTCGGCGGCTACCCCCTCCATCACGCCGTGCTCATGATGATCCCGGAGGCGTGGGAGAACCACGAATCGATGAGCGAGGCAAAGAAGGCCTTCTACCGGTTCCACGGTGCGCTGATGGAGCCGTGGGACGGCCCGGCGTCCATCGCCTTCACCGACGGCTCCGTCATCGGCGCAGTGCTCGACCGCAACGGGCTCCGGCCCTCGCGCTACTGGGTCACCTCGGACGACCTGGTGATCATGGCTTCCGAGTCAGGCGTCCTGGCGCACGCCGTGCCCCCCGAGACCGTGGTGCGCAAGGGCCGACTCGAGCCCGGCAAGATGTTCCTGGTCGACACCGCCCAGGGCCGGATGATCCCCGACGAGGAGATCAAGGCCACCCTGGCGGCCGAGCAGCCCTACGGCGAATGGTTGGAGCGGGCCACGCTGGCGTTCGACGACCTGCCCCAGTCCGGCATGGTGCCCATGTCCACGCCGGACGAGGGCACCCTGCTCACCCGTCAGCAGGAGTTCGGCTACACCCTCGAAGACCTGGGCATCCTGATCGAGCCGATGGCCACCAACGGCGCCGAGGCGATCGGCTCCATGGGCACCGACACGCCCATCGCCGTGCTGTCGACCCGGGGACGTCTGCTGTACGACTACTTCTCGCAGCTCTTCGCCCAGGTGACCAACCCGCCGTTGGACGCCATCCGGGAAGAGCTGGTCACGTCGCTGCGCACCCGGCTCGGCCCGGCCGGCAACGTGTTCGCCCCGGGTCCCGACTCCGTCCGCCAGCTGGAGCTGCCGAGCCCGATCCTGACCAACGCCCAGCTCGCCCGACTGCGGGCTGCGCACGACGGCGGAGACTTCCCCGAGCTCTCCTCCCGCACGTTGTCGGCGGTCTTCCCCGTGGCCGAGGGCGGTGCCGGTCTGCGAGCCGCGCTCGACCGTCTCGTGGCCGAGGTCGACCAGGCCGTCGACGAGGGCGTGCAGATCCTGATCGTGTCGGACCGTGGCGCCGACCGGCAGCTGGCGCCCATCCCGTCGCTGCTGGCAACCGGCGCAGTGCACCACCACCTCATCCGCACGCGCCAGCGCTTCAAGGTCGGGCTGGTGGTCGAAAGCGGCGAGGCCCGGGAGGTCCACCACTTCTGCCTGCTCATCGGCTACGGCGCCGGCGCGGTCAATCCCTGGCTGGCGCTCGACACCGTGGTCGACCTGCAGGCCCAAGGCGTCCTGCCGGTCGCTGACGCCGCAACCGCCGAGAAGAACTACGTCAAGGCCGGGGGCAAGGGAATCCTCAAGGTGATGTCCAAGATGGGCATCTCGACCGTCGCGTCCTACACCGGCGCCCAGGTGTTCGAGGCTGTTGGGCTGGGCCGCGAGTTGGTCGACGAGTACTTCACCGGCACGACATCCCGGGTGGGCGGGATCGGGCTCGAAGAGCTGGCCCGCGAGGTGGCTACCCGCCACGCCATCGCGCATCCGGCCAACCCCCTGCACCTGGCGCACCGCACGCTGGCGAGTGGCGGCGAGTACCAGTGGCGGCGCGAGGGCGAGTACCACCTGTTCAACCCCGAGACGGTCTTCAAGCTGCAGCACGCCACGCGGGCCAAGCGCTACGACATCTTCAAGGAGTACACCCATCTGGTCGACGAGCAGTCACGTCGTCTGGCCACCCTGCGGGGGCTCTTCAGCTTCCGCGACGGCGAGCAGGCGCCGATCCCACTCGAAGAGGTCGAGCCGGTCTCCACCATCGTGAATCG
>JAXDQG010000336.1:0-7454 GCA_034667945.1 Acidimicrobiia bacterium
TTCGAGTTCGCGTAGATCAACCCGCTGGCCACGACGGTTTCGATGATGTCCTTGATGCGTGGGTACGCGGTCGGGGCAAAGACACGGTACGCAAGCCCGTATTCGAGGTTGGGTTGGAGGGCTCCTCCAACCCAGTCGACGGGCGACTTCACCATCGCATCCGAGAGTCCCCAGAAGAGGTTGCGCCAGGCTACGACCTCGCCGAGCTGGGCTTGCACGCCTCGGTAGTCGGACGTACCCGTCGCTCGCAGCGCCTTGGCCAGGATGCCGGTGATGAAGTCGAGCTTGACGCACAGCCGCGTCAAGCCGTGCAGGGTGAACCGCGGGACGAAGCCAGACGCCGGGAAAAAGCCATGGATGCGTTCGACATCTCCGTAGAGGAAGACGTTCTCCCACGGGACCAGCACTTGGTCGAAGACGAGTATGGCGTCGTTCTCGTCCAAGCGGCTCGACAGCGGATAGTCGAACGGACTGCCGGTGGCCGCTGCCTGCAGCTCGTAGGAGTTGCGGCACAGGAGCTTCACGCCGGGAGCGTCCATTGCTGTAACCACGATGACCGCGTACTCCTTCTTCTGCAGCGGTAATCCGTAGTGTGCGATGAAGTTGTAGTGGGTCAGGGCCGAGCCGGTGGCCACAACCTTTGCTCCGGAGATGATGAGCCCCGCGTCAGTCTCGCGTTCGACATGCATACACACCTCGCCGGCCTGGTCGGCGGGTAGATTGCGGTCGACAGGCGGGTGGATGATGGCGTGATTCCAGTACTGGACCCGCTCTTGCGACTCACGATACCAGCGTCGAGCGTTGTCCTGATAGGGCTCATAGAAGTCGGCGTTGGCGCCCAGGGTTCCGAGAAACGCGGCTTTGTAGTCCGGGGACCGGCCGATCCAGCCGTACACCAGCCGCTGCCAAGCTGCGATGGCGTCCCGGCCCGCAATCACATCCGCCGGTGTACGGGGAACCTTGAAGAAACGATGCGTCAGGCCGCCTGACCCGGTGTCGGTCTCGACTGTGAGGACATCCTGCAACTTCGGGTCGTGCAGGGCGTCATAGAGACGGGCGATGGAGCGGGCGCTATTGCGAAAAGCCGGGTGTGTGGTGACGTCTTTGACCCGCTCACCATGGAAGTACACCGTCCGCCCGTCCCGGAGGCTCTCCAGATATTCGGCCCCGGTGAACGGACGGGTCGAGACGCTTTGTGTGGTTGCCACGCGGCTCCAATCCTTGGGGCGTGTCGCCAGCGCACGGCCATGCGCGGCTCGGGAGCCGGCGCAGTCCGCCCCCCAGCGAAAGCTTGGTTGTGAGCATACGCGCAGGATCGCGCGCTCGGGTCAGCTCTCCACGAAGGCGAGGAAATCGCAGGTGACCAGCACCTTCCCGGCAGGCTCGACCTTCTGGGTATGACGGGCCGGGCGGGAGTGCGGGTCGGGGAACTTCTCCGACCATGGTTTGTTGATGGCCTCGCGGTAGCGCAGATCGGCAACGAAGAACGTCATCTTGGCGACGTGCTGCCAATCAGCGCCCGCCGCGGCAAGCATCTCCCCGACGTGATGGAACAGGTTGTCCAGCTGGGCCTCGAGGGTGTCGGGCAGGTCACGGGTGCCCGGATCGACCGGTGCGATGATGCTGGACGCGACGAGCGGACCGACCCGTGATGCCGCCGGGATGGGATTCTGGTGGGCGAAGCTCGTGATCTCGATCGATCGGCGCGCCATGTGATCTGCCTTTCGTCCTTGTCGATGAGGGTGGGGCGATGAGTCCGGATGGGTGTTGCTCGGGCGCGAACGGGACCGCAGTCAGCGGAGCGAGCGCTGGCTCAGCCAGGTCTCGAACTCTGCCCTCCGGTCTCGGGACAGGGGAAAGACACCGACCGAGCTCTCGCCGGCATCGACCCGCTCGAGGGCGAAAGCCTCCTCGAGCTCTTGCTGCGCCGCGTCCCGAGCGACCTCTTCAGCCAGCTCGGCGGGAATGACGACGGCGCCCTCGTCGTCACCCACGATGATGTCGCCGGGCATAACCGTGACCCCTGCGCACGCAATCGGGACCTGATGCTCGAGCGGCAGGTGGAGGCGGCCGAGCGTGGCTGCGTGCGAGGACTGGTGGTACACCGGAAGCTCGAGCTCTCGAATAGCGGGTGTGTCTCGGAGAGCACCGTCGGTGACGACGCCGGCGGCGCCACGACGAAGCGCCCGAAGGGCGAAGATGTCTCCGATCGTGCCGGCGTCCGGCTCGCCTCGGGCCTCGATGACGAGCACCTCTTCAGCTTCGATGCTCTCGACGGCGCGGCGCTGGGCGTTCATGCCGGCGGCCAGCTTGGACTGCAGGTCCTCCCGCATCGGTAGGTAGCGCAGCGTGTGCGCATACCCCAACATCCGCCGACCCAACTTCGTGGGGCGGAGACCACTGAGGAAGATGCTCCTGATGCCGCGGCGCTGAAGTTGGTACGTGAGCGTGGCGGTCGACGCACCATTGAGCTGCTGGCGCATCTCGTCGGTGAGCTTCACCGGTCGTGGGGCCTGGTCTTCCATCAGTTCTCCTCTGCTACCGACGGCCCGTCGGTGGGGCCCTTCTTGGCTGCGCTGCGATGGTGATTCTCGAGCCGGTCCAGAAAGCGCAGGACCGCCTTCGACGACTCCGATCGCCACTGGATGACGGGATCGCCCGGGGCTCGTCGCGCTTCGGCCCCCAGTCGGCGGGCCACGGGAGCGAAGGCCGCACGTTGCGCGGCGAGCAGCGGGGACATGTCGATGCCGGCGATGTCGCAGAGCACGACCTTGAGGAGCAGTTCGCTGCGAACGTCCCGCAGGTGACCGACGGGTTCGGCGAGCCATCGCTTCAGCGCTTCATGACCCCGGGCCGTAGGAGCATGGATCGTGCGGGAGCCGCCTGCGATACCCGGCTCTTCCCCCAGCGCTTCGATGAGGCCGCTGGCCAGGAGATTGTCCAGAGCTCGGTACGTGAGCGGTCGGGACAACAACCAGACCCGGCCGATGTCGCCGGTGGCTTCCAGGCGCCGGGCGACCGCGAAACCATGCGCGGGCTTCTGGGCGAGGATGCCGAGGCAGGCCCATTCGCCTATGAGCAATCCCGGCTGCCGGACACGAACCACGGGCGCCAGCCTGGCATGTTCACCGGGTGCCGGGCGTTGGCCCGCGTTGACCAAGCGCTCATTACGCTTCGTGCTCGCCGACGGACGCTCCCCGGACAGGTACCCGGCGGGATGGGTGACCGCCGTCGGCGACGTTGCCCGGTGACGAAACGTGTGTCCCTGAAGCTCACGGACTCCTCAGCTGTGCGCCTCGAACACCTCGTAATCTGTCCGGTCTTCCAGCGCCTCGGGCCCCTCGGTGGGAAGCGACTCATAGTGCGCCATGGCCCGGTGCACGTCGCCCTCCCAAACCTCAGACGGCAACTCGTAGAGCACCTCGATCCCATTGCCATCGGGATCCGTGATGTAACACGAGTGCGTCATCCCGTGATTGCCTCGCATCTGGAACGTCACGCCCGACGCCTGCAAATGCGCTAATTGCTGAAGAAACGCATCCCGATCGGGATAGGCGATGGCGATGTGATTGATTCCCGCCCGTTTGGCCGACGGCCGCCAGCGCTCGGACGGCTCCGACTCCACTGAGGGATCCTTCACCTGGGCGATGGCCACGTCGTGGTGATGGCCCGGCCCAGCCCGATAGAACCGCATCTCGGTGCCGACCTGATAGCTCGCCACGAGATCGAAGCCCATGACGTCCGTCCAGAACCGGTGGGATCGCTCGATGTCCCGCACGTTCATGACCAGGTGGTTCACCCCAGCCGGCCGAGCAGGCCCCGTTCCCTTGTCCATGACGACCTCCCCCGAGCGAGCCCGCAGCCGCAGGGCCGTGTCGCAGATCGTAGCCAAACCTGGCCGGGCCGGAAGGCGCTTGCGAATTCAAAGAATTCCAACGAACGAGAATTCCGACGAACTCGTGCAATCCAACGAACTCGTGCAATCCAACGAACTCGTGCAACAAAGTGCAGAGGGCGGCCGCGCCCAACCAGGTCAAGGCCGCCCCCCAACATCACGAACTGTCAGCGCGAGGCAACCAGCTCCGTATCAGCCGGCGTAGGCTCCTCGACCTTGTACAGCTGCTGGGCGTTCTCCCAGAGGATCTTTCGACGGATGTCCTCGTCCACCTGACCCAACCCGCTGGCAATCCGCTGATGCACCTCGTCGCCGTAGAGGCTCGTCGGATGCGGGAAATCGGTCTCGAACATGATCCGATCGACGCCCACCTTGTCGATGAGCCGCAGCGGCGCCACCTGCTCGAACCAGTAGCAGGCGAAGATGTTCGTGGCGAAGTACTCCGACGGAAGCCGATCGAACTCGGGATGCTCCTCCCAAACCCTGTTGCCCTGGAACTGATAATCGAGGGCCTCGAGGCAGAAGGGAATCCAGCCGATACCCGACTCGACCGAAACGAACTTGATCTGGGGATGACGGATCAAGACGCCCGATAGAAGCAGCTCGTTCAGCTGCATCGCGTTCCGGAGGAAGACATCGACCGACCCGGCGGTGAACGTCGCCATACGGCCATATGCGTTCACGCGCTCCCGGCTCAGACCGTCCTCCATGTTGCCCGACCCGATGTGGAAGCTGATGGGCAGATCGAGGTCGGTAGCGGTTTCCCACAGCGGATCCCAGTGGTGATCGCCGATGAATGGCTGCCCGAACGACTGCGGCTCACCGGTGAAGAGAATGCCCCGATGCCCCATGGCTGCGCATCGTCTGACCTCCTTCACGGCCGCTTGCACGTCCCAGAACGGGGTGGACGTGATCGGCAGCAAACGGCGTGAATCGGCCGACGCCCACTCGCTCTGCCAGTCGTTGTAGGCCTCGACGCACGTCAGCATGAGGTCGCGGTCCTTCAAGCGCAGGAACTCCTGCGCGCCGAAGCCGGCCACGTTCGGATACATCACCATCGCCCAGATCCCCATGTCGTCCATGTAGGCGAGACGCGCCTTGGCGTCATAGGCACCGGGGTGCATCTCCTCGTAAGTTCTGGGCGGCTTGACCATGTCACCGCGCCCGGCAGTGGCCGTCAGGCCGATGAGCGACAGGCGGTCGTCGCCGAGGAACCAACTCGGGCGGCCCGCCCGGTCGTTTCGGACATACGGCACCTTGTCGCGAATGGACGCCGGCACCCGGCTGGTCCACAGGTCGGGCGACTCGGTGACGTGCGTGTCGACATCGATGATCGAATAGGCGACCATTCGGATTCCCCCTGGTTCAACGTCTTCCCGGCCACGCTACTGCGCACGCGCCCCCGCAAACAGCCGAGAGGAAGCATGAAGTTGGTCGCGAGCCGTCCGGTGTGCGAGCATCACCGGCCATGGGGGATGAGGTTGGGGCGGGTCCCTTCCAGCTGTCCCACCGGCAGATCCTCACGATCTTCAGTGGGCTCATCTTGGGGGTTTTCCTGGCAGCGGTGGACGCCACCATTGTCACGACCGCACTCCCCACCATCGCAGGTGAGCTGGGCGGGCTCAGTCAGTTCACCTGGGTCCTCACCGCGTATTTCCTGACATCGACGGCGTTCACGCCGCTTGCCGGCAAACTTTCGGACCTCTACGGCCGCCGCTTGGTCTTCCAGTGGGCGATCATCATCTTCCTGGCGGCCTCTGCCCTGGCCGGCCTCGCCCAGACGATGCTCCAACTCGTGCTCTTTCGGGGGTTGCAGGGTATAGGCGGCGGGGCCCTTCAGGCCATTGCCTTCATCATCGTGGGCGACATCCTCTCGCCCCGTGAGCGCGGCAAGTACATGGGCTACATCACGGCCACGTTCGCCCTCTCCAGCCTGGCGGGACCGCTGCTGGGAGGGTTCTTCGTCGATCACCTGTCGTGGCGCTGGATCTTCTACATCAACCTGCCGCTCGGGGCTCTGGCGCTGTTGCTCACCAACAAGGTCCTGCGCCTGCCCTTCCCGAAGCGGCACCAGGCCATCGACTACGTGGGCGCGGCCGTGCTCGTCATCGGCGTGGTGGCCATCCTGCTCCTGGCCAGCCTCGGGGGCGACGAGTTCGCCTGGTTCTCCGGCCAGGCGTTGACCCTGCTGGTCGCCGGCGTGGTGGCCAGTGTGTTCTTCGTGCTCTGGGAGCGTCGGGCAACCGAGCCGATCATCCCGCTGCGCCTGTTCGGCAACGGCGTTGTCACCACGTGCATGGCCATCAGCTTCGCGGCGGGGGCACTGATGATGGCCACCAACGCCTTCCTGCCGCTCTTCTTGCAAGTGGTCAGCGGCACCTCCGCCACCAATTCCGGTCTGCTCCTGGCTCCGCTGATGGCCGGTCTCACGGTCATGTCGATCGTGTCCGGGCGGCTGGTATCCAAAACCGGGCGCTACAATATACTGATGGTGATCGGAGCCGCGGTCATGGGTTTGGGCACCGCGGGGCTGTGCACCCTCAACAGCTCCTCGTCCCTTTGGTCGGTGGTGCCATGGATGGTGATCATCGGACTGGGCGGTGGGACGATGTGGCCCCAGCTCAGCGTGGCCACGCAGAACGCGCTTTCCGTCGAGGACCTCGGCAGCGGGACGGCCGTGTACACGTTCTTCCGCACGCTGGGCCAGACCCTGGCGGTCGCCCTCTACGGCGCGGTGCTGGCCGCCGGCATCCGGGCCTCGCTCACGGCGACGCTGCCCGCCCAGGAGCGGGCCGGCCTCAACCTCAAGACGCTGCTCGGCAGCCCGGCGGAGATCCGCCGCCTCGAACCCGGCCTGTCCCAGGCGGTCATCCACGCCGTGGCCGACGGCGTGCATCGGGTGTTCGTCGTCGCCGTGCCGATCGCCGTGCTGGTACTCATCGGCGTACTCGCGCTTCGAGAGCTGCCACTCCGCCTGCACTCGGGCCTGGCCGAGCGCCGGGAGGCCGAGACCGATGCCGCTCCGCAGGCCGACCCGGCCATCGAACTGGCCGGGTCCCTGACCCAGCCGCACGTCTGACCACTAGATGACGTAGTCGAAGGGTTGAGGGTCCGCGGTTGACGCGGCGAGAGCGTCCACGAGCGACCTGGACGCTCTCGCGGCTGCACTGTAGGTGCGGGGGGATGACCTGTTGAAGGACCGTCGGGGAGCTGGTCCCGCCCCGGCCTCGGATCGGGCTGCGACCGGTCTGGACGACATCTCCGTTTGGGCATGAAGTCCGAGCCTCGTACGATAACTCCCCGGCATCATCCCCAACATGGGCAGCATCGCGACGCCTATTTCGTTGAAGCTTCCGACACTTCTCAGTTCAATTCACAGAAGCAGCTGGCACGGTGATCAGCGATCGGGGTAGGAGCGACCGCGATTATGTGCCGGGCCGCGCCCGGTCTCGATTTGCGACAGGTTGTAGGCGCTGTTCACCATCGCAACGTGGGTGAACGCCTGCGGGAAGTTGCCGAGCAGGCGTCGCGTGCCAGGGTCATACTCCTCGGCCAGTAG
>JAXDQG010000337.1:0-3476 GCA_034667945.1 Acidimicrobiia bacterium
CGGCAGTTAAAGGCAGAAGTGTTGTCCGCCTCGATCGAGGCGAAGTCGTCGCCGCCGTAGTCGTCCACCAAGCGCATTTGACGGATGGGGAAGCGCTGCGCATAGAGGCGGGAGAAGACCGCCCTCATGGTTTCCACGGCCGAGGCTGCCACGACGAGCTCGCCGACGTGGGCGGCGTCGTCGAAACCCCAATAGGAGAGCTGCAGGTAGCGGAGCTCCTCGAGAGCTACCGGACAGCCCGCTCGCCACGAAGTGGGCTCCACGCGGGCCCGCAGGCCAGCAGTGATTGTGGTGACCTCGAACGCGAACGGCTCGTTGGGTGGACCGGCGGCCCCGGAAGTTGGGGCTATGGCCGGAAGCGCCGGCTCGGAGGAGGGCGTGACCGCGGCGGCTGTTGATTCGCTCGCCGGCGCCTCGATCGTGGGCGCATCGGTCGATGGCTGGTCGGTGGAGGGCGGAGCGGTGGTGGCCACCGTGGTGGATGGGGCTGCGGTGGAGGGGCTGGTGGTAAGGGCCACCATCGGCGTGCTCGAGGCGGTGGTCGGCTCGGTCGAGACGGTCGGCGGGGAAGGCCCGATGGTTTCGGGTTCGGCGTTCGTCTGTACGCGGGCTGAGCCCGAGCCCGAACCCGAACAGGCGCTGAGTGTCGTGGCGGTCGCCACGCCAACGAGCGCCGTCACTACTGAAGCCCGCCACAGCGAACGCCGGCCGCGAGTTGCCGGGTCGGTCATTCGGCTCAGCGTAGAGCAGGGAGGCGCGGGGCTTGGGTTACGGGCCGCGGTTCGCAGGTCGAACACTTAGCGGGGCTGCGCCGCCATTTTGCATGTTTATCCACACCCGCCACGGGGACCGAATTTCGGCGCCGTGGTGCGTCGAATCGATATCGAATCGACGACCTCGCGCCGAATTTTCCGTGCCCACTGATGACTCAAGAAAGTTTCTTAGGATTTTTGATCGCCGGGGCGGAAGCCGCTGAAATGGGCGGCATCAACTTGGGTCGCAGCCCGCCGACCGACCGCTTGAAGGTCACGGACAGAGCGGACTGAGTCGAGGCGGCCGATGCGTCGGCTATCTAAATGATCGAGGCCCAATTGGGCCAGCCCCCGCGGCGAGAGATCCACGTTGTAGCGGACGTAACTGAACAGCGGGTCTGTCGAGCGCCCGTACCCCCGAGGGAGCACAGCAGGGTCGTCGAACTCGGTGTCGATCGGGGGGCCGAAGCGGCATTCGCCGAGCACCCGGCACAGGCGATCGTTCTCGACCGCGCTGCCGTTCATCACCACCCGCAGCAAACGACGCGCGTTGAACAGCAGGTGCACCTGGTTGACCGTCAGCTGATCGTGCGTGGCAGGCGCCAACCCCGTTCCCACCGAGACCAGGAGAAGGTTCTTCGGGCCGACGTCCCAGTTCAACCGGTACTGCGGAGCCGTGGCCATCTCGAACAGCAGCAGCGCAGGGTTGTTGAAGGGAGTGATCCCGCCGTCCTGGAACACCACCGGCCGGTCGTCGATCGTGATGGTCTCCGGCGGGAAGTACACCGGTGCAGCTGTGCTTCCGCGTACCACCCGCCAAAGTGGAAAGGAGAGGTTGACGTCGCGGCGGGACCGCTCGTTGTACTTGGCGCGTGTGTTGTTCGACAGCGGCCACATCGAATCGGAATCGGTGCGATGCAACACGATCAGGAGCAGCGCTCGCAGTCGATCGTCGCCCAGGCTGACGTCCCCCCCGTAGAACCGCCGAAGCTGTTGCGCGAGGCCGTGCGCCGCATAGAACGACTTCACCCTGGTCGGGAAGAACCGCCGCCGGAACACCTTCGGTGCCATGCTGACGTACATCTCGCGTAGGTCGGCCACCCGGCTTCCCAGTGCCAGGCCGGCCGCGATGATCGCCCCCGTGCTGGTCCCGGCGACGTAATCGAAGTAGTCGGCGAGGACGAAACCCGGAGAGCCACCGCCCAGCTCGCTCTCCATGCGCTCCAACATCTCGAGACTGATCAGCCCGCGCAGACCGCCGCCGTCCAGTGCCAGTAGCCGTTTCGGTCCGGGGGCCCATTGGCGCTCCCAGTAGGGCCGGTTGGGCGATCTCCAGGCGTCGACGGGACGGATCACCGCCACATCGGCACTTTCTGCGCGGGCCATGGCGACGAAGTCACCGGTTCCTCCCGCCCCGTCACCGGCCTGTTCGTCCCAGACGACGAGCGTCCGCACAGGTTGCTCGCCGGCCGCCCGCTCGGCTTCCCGGAGCGCCCAGCGATTCGTGCGGTCGTAGGCGTTGTCGCCGGGCATCGCGTCGGCGGCCTCGCCGAGCACCTCAACTCGGTTCGCCAAGCGCCTGACCTGGTCGAACCGCTGCGGCCAGTCGCCGCCCGAGGGCTCGACGGATTGCCGCCGGTACTGCTCGGGGGGCTCTGCGAGTAGCAACCAGAGGGTGGCCCGTCGGGCGAGGGCCACTTCGGCCAGCAACAGGTCAGTTCCGGCAGCTCCGAGGCTGATCACCAGGTCACCGGCACCGACGTCCCAGGCGGACAGCTGTCGGGCCATCGCAGCTCGGACCCGGGGGACCGCCTCGGGAGGAAAGCGCGCCTCAGGTCGATCGGGCGCGTCCACCATGTGACCGCTGCCAAGCACGACCTGTCCGAAGCGCACGGATCGGATCCTCCTCGGCCGGGAGGGTAATTGCTGGGCTCGGCGCCCACCTCACGGTGGCGCGGGCACGCCTTCCGTTCGGCTGACGCGGTAGCCCGGGCGCAGTATGCCTGCTCGGTTGGCGCGGCAGCTCGGCTGTGCGGCCGGGCGCAGCAGCTCGCCACTCCGGCGGCTGGCGCAGCAGGTCGTGCAAGTGCTGCGATGGTCGATCGTGGAGTCGCCCATCACCAGCCATGTGCCCAGCGCAGACGGTGTCGAGGTTGCCGTGCACGACTACGGCGGCTCGGGTCGACCGCTGGTGCTCGTGCACGGGACGGGCCTGTGCAGCCGGATGTGGGAGCCCGTGCTGGAGCACCTGCCGCCGGGCGCCGTCCGTGCCCTGGCTGTGGACCTGCGGGGCCATGGTTCCACCCGCACTCCCGCCGAGGTGACCTTCACCGAAGACCGCATGGTGGCCGACCTCGGGGCGGTGTGTCGGGCCTTCGACCTGTCCGGGGCATGGGTGGCTGGCCACTCCATGGGCGGAGCAAGCTCGCTGCTCACCGCTGTGGCGCTGCCCTCGGCTTTCGAACGGCTGTGGGTCTACGAGCCCATCATCTTCCCCCGACCGGAGGATTCGACGGGTCCTTCGGCCATGATCGAGGCCACCAGGCGGCGCCGCCCCAGCTTCCCTTCGCGTGAAGCGGCGATTGCGCGGTACGGATCTCGTCCGCCGCTCGACGAGCTCGACCCAGCGGCGCTGCAGGCCTATGTGGAACACGGCTTCACGGACGAACCGGATGGGTCGGTGTCCCTGGCATGCAAGCCCCAGCACGAGGCGCGGGCCTTCGA
>JAXDQG010000338.1:0-5239 GCA_034667945.1 Acidimicrobiia bacterium
ACTTCGACACGATGCGGCTCGTGGTCTCCGGCGCGGCGTGGGTCATCTTCGCCCCCGCGTCCTGGTGCTGCCCGGCGCCGGCGTACGCGACCGAGAGCACCTCGCCCGACGCCTTGGGCCCGACCATGACGACGGCCGGGTACTTCATCGTCAGCCGGCTGCCGATGTTGCCGTCGATCCACTCCATGTGGCCCTCGGTCTCGACCCGGGCCCGCTTGGTGACCAGGTTGAAGACGTTGTTCGACCAGTTCTGGATGGTGGTGTAGGTGACCCGGGCAGACGGCTTCACCACGATCTCGACCACCGCGGAGTGCAACGAGTCTGTCGTGTACACCGGAGCCGAGCAGCCCTCGATGTAGTGCACCTTCGAGCCCTCATCGGCGATGATCAGGGTCCGCTCGAACTGGCCCATGTTCTCCGCGTTGATGCGGAAGTAGGCCTGCAACGGCATCTCGACCTCGACGCCCGGCGGCACGTAGATGAACGAGCCACCCGACCAGACGGCCGAGTTGAGGGCGGCGAACTTGTTGTCGTTGGGCGGGATGATCTTGCCGAAGTACGGCTTGACCACGTCTGGATACTCGCGAACGGCGGTGTCCATGTCGCAGAAGATCACACCCTGCTCTTCGAGCTCGATGCGGTTGCGGTGATAGACGACCTCGGACTCGTACTGGGCGGTCACACCGGCCAGGTACTTGCGCTCGGCCTCGGGGATGCCGAGCTTCTCGTAGGTCTGCTTCACCGAGTCGGGCAGCTGGTCCCAGGCGTTGACCTGCTTCTCCGTCGGCTTGATGTAGTAGTAGATGTCCTTGAAGAAGATCTCCGACATGTCGCCGCCCCAGTTCGGCATGGGGCGCCGCTCGAAGTTGCGGAGGGCCTTCAGCCGGAAGTTCAGCATCCAGTCCTGCTCGGACTTCATCCACGACATCTCGCGCACCAACGGCTCGTCGAGGCCGCGGCGGGGCTTGAAGACGTAGTTCTCCTCGTCGCTCCAGCCCAACTTGTAGCGGGAGAGATCGAGATCGAGCTGGGTATCGGCCATCAGGTACACACTCCAAAGGGGCGGCCGCTACGGTGGGGGGCGAGATCTCCCGCCCACGGCTGCACAGCTCCGAGGGCGTCGAGCCGGCGGCGGAATTTCTCCTACGTGCATAGTAACAACTCAGACAAGCTGTGCCATTCCGGGGAACCGTGAACACCCAGGACGCCGACTCCTCCACGAGACTCTCCCTTGCTCCTCCGGAGCTGGCCGCCTTCCTGCAGGCATCGGTCGGCTTGGCCATTGTCGATCTCAACGGCGTGCTCACCAGGGTGAACACCTCGTTCGCCCAACTTCACGGCTGCGCCGCAAGCAAGCTCGAGGGCACTTCGGTCACCGCGCTGCACCCGGACGGCGAGGACCACTACCGCACGCCGGAGGCGCTGCGGGTGGTCGAACACCCGGAGGCGTCGTGGGAGTTCAGCGCCCGACCCGCCGCCGCGCCGGACACCACGGTCCGCTATCGCCTCAGCTACCTGCGGACGAGCGACGGTGTCGACCGGCTGCTGCTCGAGGCCCGGCCCGACGACTCCCCTGCGCTCCCGGTCCTGTCGACCACGGTCCCCCAGCTGGTGCTCAACAGCCAAGCCTTCGTGGTCGGCGCCAGCCCCGCCGTCCTGGGACTGCTCGGTCAGCCCGGTCTGGACGCGGTCGTGGGCCGATCGATGGCGTCGCTGTTGCACCCCAGCGATGTTGGCATCGTCGAGCAGATGACCTCCGCCCAGCGGCACCCCGTCGGCGGCGCCGGGCATGCCAAGCCAGTCGAGGTTCGGGTCCAGCGGCCGGATGGGGCGCTGGCCTGGGTGCGCCTGCACGCCGATGCGGCCGCGTCCGTGAGCGCGGCGACAGGGCAGACCGTCGTGGTGCTCGAGGACCTCACGGCTCGCAAGATCGACGAGCTCCTCCTGCACGAGGCGTTCGACGCCCGGCCCTTGCCGTTCGCCATGGTCGACCCCACCGGCCGCGTGCTGTCAGCCAACGCGGCGTGGCGCGCCACCTACGGGCCGCTGCTGCGGGTCGGCTCGGCCGACGGCACCCAGCTGCTCGACCTCTTCGATGCCGAAGGGGCCGCCGAGGTGGCCGAGCAGCTGCAGGCCATGGCCAGCGGTCAGAAGGCCTTCTTCGAGGTCCACACCCTGGCGGCCGTCACCACGGTGCAGCCTCGGGCGCTGCATCTCCGAGCCTCGGCGCTGCACGATCTCGGCGGCCGGCTCGAGCGCATCCTGGTCGAGTTCGACGATGTGACCGAGCCGGCGCTCGAGATGGAACACGCGCGGACGAACGCCCAGCGCGTCCGCAGCACGCTCGACCAGCTCGATCACGCCGTGGTGGTGCACGACGCCGACGGCGTGGCAGCCGAGGTCAACCTGGGTGCGCATCGGCTGTTCGGCCAGGGCGCATCCGACCTGGTGGGGCAAGTGGGCTTGCCCTCGTGGTGGCGGCCGGCGCTGGCTGATGGCAGGCCGCTCACCGACGAGCTGCACCCGGTCCGGCAGGTACTGCAAGGTCCCGAGCCGGCGGCAGAGTGCACCGTCCAGATCTCGCTGCCCGGCGAGACACCCCGCTGGTTCACTGCCCGGGCGCGCGCCCTGGTCGAAGGCGGTAGGCGTTGCGGCGCGGTGGTGACCTACGTCGAAACCACCGGCCAACGCGTCGAGCTCGAGGAGGCCCTGGCCGCGGAAGCGCGACGAGCGGCCATCTTCGACGCCCTGCCCCTGCCGTCTTACACGTCCGACCACGCCCTGATGGTCGTCAGCACCAATCGGGCGTGGCAGCAGCTGGTCGAGGACCAGGGCGTGGGCTCCGGCCCTACGGATGTGATGTCGCTGGCCCATCCGGCCGATCGACCCGCCCTCGGCGCCGCGGTGGAGCGGGCCCTGAGCACCGGCAAGCCGGCCGAGCTGTTCCACCGACTGCGCACCATCGGAGGCGTCGAGCGGTGGGTCCACCACCACCTCGCTCCCCTGCCCCTATCTGCCGGCTCGACGTCATCGTCGGCGGGACAGAGCGCCAGCGCGCCCTCGACGAACGGGGTGACCAGCGGGCTGACCGGCACGTTGCTCGAAGTCCCCGAGCATGTTGCCTTGTCCGAGCGCACCTGCCGTCTGCTCAACCTCGTCGAGAACACCCACGACCTCGTGCTCGAGTACGACCTGGAAGAGGGCCGCATCTCGTACCTGAACCCCCACGCGCAGGAGGTGTTCGTCCGGCCCGGTCAGCCGCTGAGCGAGCTCACCACGACGGTTCTGTATCCGCCCGACGCCTGGGAGCTGTTCCTGGCCGAAGCCTGGCCGGCACTACGGGCGGGCGAGCGTTGGGAGGGTGAGCTGCCCATGCTGACGGCGGACGGCCGCCGGGTGCAGGTGCAGCAGTGGATGACCGGCGAGCGCGACGAGAACGGCCGACTCGTCCGGGTCGTGACTGCGGGGCACGACGTCACAGACCGCTCCCAGCGCGAGGCCGAGCTCTCACTCCGGGCCACGCGTGACGCGCTGACCGGCCTGGCCAA
Source organism: Acidimicrobiia bacterium (assembly GCA_034667945.1). GTDB lineage: Bacteria > Actinomycetota > Acidimicrobiia > Acidimicrobiales > CAIXPF01 > JAXDQG01. The sequence goes on from JAXDQG010000338.1 coordinate 3,549, forward strand.
TCGGGCCCGGCTGCTAGACCATCTCGAGCTGGCGCTCGGCCGCGCCCGTCGAACGGGCCAGCTGGTGGGTCTGGTCTTCCTCGATCTCGACCGCTTCAAGTCCGTGAACGACCGCCTCGGCCACGAATCCGGCGACCAGCTGCTGCGCTTGGCCGCCGAGCGCGTGTCCAGCGCTGTTCGGCCGGGCGACACCGTGGCCCGCATCGGCGGCGACGAGTTCGTTGCCCTGTGCGACGGGGTGGACGATGCCGCCCACGCGCAGCGCATCGCGGATGGGATCGTGGCGGCCCTCGGCAACGAGGTCTACGACCTGGGCGAGAGCAGTCTGCGGGCGACGGCCTCGGTGGGATTGGCGCTGTCGTCGGGTGACGACCATCCCGAGGCGCTGCTGCGCGATGCCGACGCCGCCATGTATCGAGCGAAGGCGTTCGGCGGGGCCCGCCTCGAGCTCTTCGACGAAACCATGCGGAGCCGGGCGTCCAACCGCATTCAGCTCACCGAAGAGTTACGGCACGCGCTGGTGTCTGGAGCCATCACCGTGCATTACCAGCCGTCGATCGACCTGCACACCGGCCGCGTGCATTCGGTCGAGAGCCTGGCCCGTTGGCAGCATCCCGAGCGGGGCCTGCTGCAACCGGGCGAGTTCATCGCCGTGGCCGACAGCACCGGTCTGGTGCTCGAGCTGGGCATGGAGGTGCTGCGCCAGGCTTGCGGCGAGGCTCGCGCCTGGCAAGACCGCTGGGGCTTGGCCGCGCCCACCATGCACGTCAATCTGTCCGGGCGCCAGGTGGCCGACCCGGAGTTGGTCGGCATGGTCAGCGAAGTGCTGAAGGAGACCCGGGTCGACCCGTCGCTCATCTGCCTCGAGCTCACCGAGTCGATCCTGCTCGACGACAGCGAAGCCACCATCGCGGCGATCGGCGAGCTGAAGCAGCTGGGCATTTCGTTGGCCATCGACGACTTCGGCACCGGCTACTCCTCGCTGTCGTACCTGAGCCGCCTGCCGGTCGACGTAGTGAAGGTCGACAAGTCCTTCGTCGACGGCCTCGACCCGGCAGACGGCGACCCGCCCGTCGTGGCCGCGGCGATCATCTCGCTGGCCCGCGCGCTGGGGCTGAAGACGATCGCCGAGGGTGTGACGACGGTCGTGCAACTGGCCGAGCTACACCGTTTGGGTTGCGACGCTGCCCAGGGCTACTACTTCTCGACGCCGCTCGATGCACGCGCGATCGAGCTGTACCTGGAACGTAGGCTCGAGGGCGGTGGAACGAACCCACTACCTCAACAAGCTTGACGCGCAACGCCACTCGCATGCGGGCGCAGGCCGTGCGCCCTGGCTGGCACTGGCGGCCGGGGTCGCCGCGTGCGTGATCGTGGGGTTGTCGGGTTCGTACCAGGGTGTCATGCCGCCGTGCCCGTTCAAGACAGCGACGGGTCTCGACTGCCCAGGGTGTGGGTTGACCAGGGGTTTGCGCCAGCTGTCACACGGACATCCGTTGAGTGCGCTCGACCACAACGTCCTGTTGGCCGCCATCGTCCCGCTGACGGCCTGGGCCTGGTTGGCATGGGCCGGAGCCCCGATTCCACGCGTGCCTCGACTCTCGGGCCGGGACAGCTGGATCTTGGTCCTGGGGCTGGCTGCCTTCGCCGTCGTCCGAAATTTTCCGCTGCCACTGTGCCGCTGGCTCAAC
>JAXDQG010000339.1:0-6213 GCA_034667945.1 Acidimicrobiia bacterium
CGGGGCGCGAAACGGGTCGATCACCGGGGCGTCCACCGGTGGCCGATATCCGGGAAGCGGCGTGCAGACGGCCGACGCCGGCGGCTGGGCGGGGGCTGCACCGGGGGTGAACCCCAGCACCGCGCCCAGGATCAAGGCCACTACGGCAAACGACATCTTCCCCACCGCGTCATTCCAACAAGCGGATCTCGAGGGGGAAGCGAACATGCCCCGGGTGGGCGGGTTTCAGCGCGCCATTGGCGCCCGTTGACGACGGATCAGTCGTTGAGGCGGCGATTCAGGTAGAGCCTCAGCTGCATGACGGCTTTGGTGTGAATCTGGCACACCCGGCTCTCGGTGACATTGAGCACTCGGCCGATGTCGGCGAGCGTGAAGCGCTCGAAGTAGTACAGCATGAGCACCCACTTCTCCCGGTCGCTCATGGCGTTGATGCCAGCGGCCAAGATCTGCTTCAGCTCATTGCGCTCGTACTGCCCGACCGGGCCCTCCGACGCGTCCGCAAGCGTGTCGACCAGGGTTACCACGTCGCCACGATCGCCGTTTCCACCGCCGAGCACCTCGTCGAGCGCAACGACGCCGGCCTTGGAGATCTGCGTGAACATGCCGTGGAGCTGGCCCACGGGAATCTCGAGCTCATTGGCCAGCTCGGCGTCGGTGGGCGTCCGCCCTAGGGCGGCCTCGAGCTTCGCCATCGCCTTCTCGATCGTGCGGGCCTTCTGCCGAACCGAACGGGGCACCCAGTCGCTGGAGCGCAGCTCATCCAGAATGGCCCCGCGGATCCGCTGCATGGCGTACGTCTCGAACTTGTTACCCCTGGTGGGGTCGAAGCGATCGACGGCATCGATCAGGCCGAACCAACCGTTGCTCACGAGATCGGCTTGCTCGACGTTCTGAGGAAGCCCAGCGGCGAGACGGCTGGCGACGTATTTCACGAGGGGGGCGTAGTAGACGAGCAGTTTGTCCCTGACCTCTTTTTTCTTGGTCGCGACATACTGCTCCCAGAGCCCGTCAACACGCTGCTCTGCTGTCACTGGCACGGTCGTCCTCCGCCTTATTCCACCCGGTCGTTGCCGGAAGCGGCCCCGGCTCTCCGTCGAGCGGCCCGTCTCGGAACGAGCTGCGTCTACGTCGAGGAGGACCAGCCAAGGTAGGAAGTCAGTCCTCAGCCCGCCGCCGCCAACGACGAAGTCTAAGCTCTGAACGCGCTCTGTAGCTAGATAGCTGCGCTAGGTAGTTTTCCCGAACGGCCGACAAATTGCCAGAGGACATGATTGTCATCAAAGCACACTGATTTGGGTCGAAATACGTCGCACATGGATCGAATCACGCACCAGTTCCCCGCCCGCCACCAGGTGCTCGATTGCGGTGATGACCTGCGGTAGCGGCAGACCACTTCGCAGCGCGACCTCGTCCACGAGGGCCGGCTCCCAGCCGATGGCTGCCAGAACCGCGTTCTCCTCCGTATTGTGCATTTCACTGCTCGTCCGCGCATCGGACGGCATTTGATTCGGTCGACGGGAAAGCTTCAGTTCGTCGAGCACATCGGCCACCGATGTGAGGAGCCCACAACCCTCCGACAGCAGCTTGTTGGTGCCAATCGAAGCGGGCGAATAGATCGAACCGGGAACTGCCAGGACCGATCGCTGTCGGGTGAGGGCCTCTTCAACGGTGATCATCGAACCGCCCTCTAGAGGCGATTCGACCACGACCAGGACGCTTGCCAACGCGGCGATGATGCGGTTGCGAGCCGGGAACCGCCAGTTCTCCGGGTGGGTGCCCGGCGGGGCCTCAGAGAACAACACGCCGCGCTCGGCGACGGCATTCCACAACGATCGATGACGATGCGGATACACCACGTCGAGCCCGGAGCCAACGACACCCACGGGAGGTGCCCCTTCGTCCGCCTGCAGGGCACCACGATGAGCGGCCCCATCGATGCCGGAAGCCAGTCCGGACACCACCGCAATGCCGGCGTCGGCCAGCTCGCGGCCCAAGGTCGTGGCCACGCTGAGCCCGTACGGGGTTGCCCGTCTGGTGCCGACGACAGCCACGGTCGGCCGTTGCAATGAGGCCAGATCGCCCGACACGAACAGCAGGAGAGGCGGATCTGGGTCTTCCACGAGAGCTGCTGGATAGTTCGGTGCGCCGTACGCCACCGCTTCGATTCCGAGCGCGCGACACCGGCTGAGAAGCTGATCGGGCGAGCGCTGGCGCGCTTCGTCAGCCCAGGATTGGAGCAGCGCGGGCAATCGACCGCGGAACACCGCCATGTCCTCGGGCTGGATGGAAAGCGCCCCGCGCTGGATGGCTTGCCATGCCCTGGTGGGCGTGCGTTCGGCGAGGACGGCGCGGAGCCGACGGGGACCCATACCGGTCAGACCGGCGAGTGCCGCCAGGGCCCAGACATCGTCGTACAGCTGGATCACGCCGCCCCCAATCCAGCCAGGTCGACCTCGCAACGCAGGTGGAGCGCCGTGAGCACATGCTCTTCCGCCAGTGGGCCGCTGTGACCGTTGAGGTCGGCATAGGTACGAGCGACTCGGACGACCCGGTGATAGCCGCGGGCCGAAAGACGTCCGGTACGGAGAGCGGCCGCCAGACAGCGGCGCGCCGCGCCGCCCAGGTGCACATCGGTGCTGAGCATGCTGCCCGGCAGTTGCGCGTTGAGACATCCCTGACGGCTGCGGGCCAACTCGCGTGCTGCGCCCACCCGGGCGGCGGCTCCGGCGGTCGGCTCGCCGGGCGTGGTATCGACCAGGTCGGCGACAGGCGGCCGGCGGACCGTGACCCTGAGGTCGAACCGGTCGAGCAGTGGCCCCGACAGCCGCCGGGCGTAGCGCAGACGAGCTGCGTCGGAGCAGCGACAGACTGCTCCGGTGGCACCCTGACCACAGGGACAGGGGTTGGTGGCCGCAATGAGTAGGAAGCGTGCCGGGAAGCAGGCGCTGGCATGCGCCCGGCTGACCCGCACGACGCCCTCCTCGAGCGGCTGTCGGAGCGCGTCCAGGGCTGGCGTGGCGAACTCTCCCAGCTCGTCGAGAAAGAGGACTCCCTCGTGGGCGAGGCTGATCTCGCCTGGCCGCATGACGTGCGAGCCGCCGCCGACCAGGGCAACCGTGGACGCCCCGTGGTGCGGGGCCCGAAACGGAGGACGTTTGAGCAAGCCGCCGGCCGGCAGAGGCTCGCCGGCCGCCGAATGGACACGCGTCACTTCGAGGGCTGCCTCTGGATCCAACGGGGGCAGCAACCACGGCAGCCGTTGCGCCAGCATGGTCTTGCCGGCGCCCGGTGGACCGACCAGCAGCAGATGGTGACCGCCGGCGGCGGCCAGCTCGAGCGCAAGCCGGGCGGTGGGCTGACCGCGCACATCTGCCAGATCGAGCATGGGTGCGACTGGCGCCGGTGGGGCGGGATCTGGGGGATCGGCCCAGGTCCCCTGATCCCTGAGCGCGTCGACGAGCTGGCGGAGTGTCGACGCCAGGCGCACGCGATGCCGGCCCAGAACGGCGGCCTCGGCTGCGCTGGCCGGCGGCACCACCACGTCACCCTCGGGAAGGGCGTCGACGAGGGGCAACACGCCGGGAACGGCCCGGATCGTACCGTCCAGGCCGAGCTCGCCGAGGAAGCCCATGCCGGCGACGTCTTCAGGCTTCAGCTCTTGGTGGGCGACGAGCACGCCGATGGCGACCGCCAGATCGAGCCCGGAGCCCACTTTGCGCAGGCGGGAGGGGGCCAGGTTGACGGTGATGCGCTGGAGCGGCCACGGAAGCCCGCTGGAGAGCAAGGCGGCCCGCACGCGATCACGTGCTTCCCGACAGGAGGCATCGGGCAGGCCGACAATGGTGAACGCGGGCACGCCGTTGGAGACGTGCACCTCGACGGTCACGCGATGGCCGGTGACCCCGAGCAGCGTGGCACTAGGAACGGTGGCGAGCACGAGCGGCCTCCGCGAACGACCCCGACAACACGGGGCTTGGGTTGGGGAGGCGCCCGACGGGGCGACCGATCTACGCGCAACCTATCACCGAGGTGTGACAAGAACAGTACCGAAGGGTCTGGCTTGTTCTGTCAATTTCGCTGGCACCGATCTGACGGCAGACGTCCAGCAACTCGTCCCACATGGTGGCGCTGATGGCGTTCTTCTTCTGCACCGGTTCAAGGTGATGGTCACCACGCCGGCGTCGCGCCGCAGCTCGAGTGGGAACACGCCCAACAACGAGGTCTCCCCCGAGCTGGCCCGGGTCTTCCATGCTGCCGTGGCCACCCGGGTTCCAGCGTCTCCACGGCGCGGCAGCGTAGGTCGACACTGACGGCCCAGAGCCCGGCCCGAGCCGCGGGGCCATACTGTCGGCGTGGGTCTGAATCCGTTCCGAGCGCGTCGCCGCTCGCCCCTGGATGTCGTCTTCGTGGCCGCGGCCATCGTCGTGTGCACCGCCCTGCTGGTGTGGGCGCTAGTGGGCTGAGCGCGCGGGTGGCGAGCCCAGTCGCTGACCACCATCAGACAGCAGCTCAGAAAGCATCCTCCACCACCGTGACCTCACCGCGGGTGACGGACGCCACGTCGAAGCGGACACGACGCGGACGCCAGGGACTTGTCGTCAACCACTGGCCGGCCAAGCGCCGGAGTCGTAGCTGCTTGGCACGCGTGACCGCTTCCACGGGCGCGCCGTAACGCTGCGAGGTACGGGTCTTGACCTCGCAGAACGCCACGAGGTCCTCACGCACAACAATCAGGTCGATCTCGCCGTGCTGGCAGCGCCAGTTGCGCCCGACCACGTCGTAGCCGGCGCGGTCGTACCAACGGGCTACCAACTCTTCGCCGAAGGCGCCCAGCGCCTGCCGCTCGCGTCCCATGACATCCCTTTATGGGGCGATGTGTCAGAAGGGGCCGGAGCGGCCGCCGATCAATTGCCGAGCACCCTACGAACGGATGCCGAGCGGTGATGCCCTCAGCGCTTCTCTTTGATCTTGGCCGCCTTACCGACCCGATCGCGGAGGTAGTAGAGCTTGGCCCGACGCACATCTCCCCGCGTCAACAACTCGATGCGGGCGGTGATGGGCGAGTGCACCGGGAAGGTCCGCTCGACACCGACGCCGAAGCTGACCTTCCTGACCGTGAACGTCTCTCGCACGCCGGCACCCTGGCGGCGCAGAACCGTCCCTTGAAACACCTGAATGCGCTCACGATTGCCTTCAACAACGCGCACGTGGACCTTCACCGTGTCGCCGGGGGCGAAATCGGGGACGTCGTCGCGCACTGACGCAGCGTCGACGAGGTCGGTGGGGTTCATGGCGTGAAACTCCTACAGACAACCCGGCGCACCTGAGGAGTGGGCGCCCGGACGAAGTTCCGAGGATAGAGGATCCTGCGGACCCAGACCAAGGCCGGGCGCAGACCGCTCGGCGGCATCGTCCGGCGAGTCCGCAGCGAATTCGGCCAGGAGGCGGTGATCGTCCTCGCTCAAACCGCCCCGGCGGGCGATGAGGTCGGGACGCCGATCGATCGTGCGGCGCAGCGCCTGGGCGCGACGCCAACGGGCCACGCGGGGGTGGTCACCCGACAGCAGAACGGGGGGAACCGTCAGCCCACGAAAGTCTGCCGGGCGGGTGTACTGCGGGTACTCGAGGAGGCCGTCGCTGAAGGATTCGTCGGTCGTGGATGCCGAGTTCCCCAACACGCCAGGAACCAGCCGCGCAACCGCTTCCACCACGACCAGTGCTGCGGCCTCACCACCGGCCAACACGACGTCGCCAATCGAGAGCTCGTCGTCGACGAGGTGTTGGCGCACGCGATCGTCGACGCCCTCATAACGGCCACAGACAAGCGAGAACCCCTCGAGCTGGGACAGCTCGTGCGCCAGATCCTGATCAAATCGCCGGCCGCCCGGGCTCAGCAGGAAAAGGGGGCGAGGCGGCTGGGCTGCCTCCACCGTGGCGAAGACCGGCTCCGGGCGGAGCACCATGCCAGCGCCCCCTCCGAATGGCGTGTCATCGACCGAGCGGTGCGGATCGGTGGTGACCGAGCGCAGGTCATGCACGCGCAGATCGAGCAGCTGCCGCTTGGTGCCCCGCCCGAGGATCGATCCACCCAGGAACCCGTTGACCAGGTCCGGGAAGATCGTCAGGACATCGATTCGCAGCATCGGAAGGCGGCTATTCGAACAAACCGGCCGGCGGATCGATCACGACGCGGCCGGGCGCACTTTCGACGAT
>JAXDQG010000340.1:0-8355 GCA_034667945.1 Acidimicrobiia bacterium
ACCACCCGCACCCAGCCCACCGTCCGGACGTATGCCTCCGCCCCCGACCAGGTGGACCGGTCGTGGCAGCCATCGAGCGCTACCTCGCCGGGCAACTCACAGCGCTGAGCGAGGTCACGTTGCGCTCCGCCGCCAGCGACTTCCAGCAGCGTGCCTGGAAGGCCATGCGTCAGGTACCGCCCGGAGAGGTCATCAGCTACGGCGAGCTGGCGCGCCGGGCGGGCGCACAAGGCTGGGAAGCCGCCCGCGCTGCCGGCCAGGCCTGCGCCCGTAACCCGAACAGCCTGTTCGTCCCTTGACACCGCATCGTGGCCGCCGGGGGCGGCCTTCACCACTTCGGTTGGGGACTCGAGGTGAAGCGCTGGCTACTGGATCACGAAGGCGGCCAAGCCCGGCTCTTCGACTGACGAAGTCTTCGCCACTCAGCCGCCCCGCACCGAGCGCCTCACGAACCGGTCTGAGGCAACAGGAAGGGCCAGCCCCGCGGCAACGGAACGGGTCCCGACGGCGGGAAGATCACTCGATACGCCTCCTGGCCCGGCTCGACCAGCCCCAACTTGTCGCGGGCCATGCGCTCAGTCTCAGTTGGCTGCTCCAGCGCGCTCACCCGGTCTTGCAGCCGCTGGATCTCCCCATCCAGGGCCACCAGATCGGATTCGGCCGTTCGGGTCGCCTGCCGCTGACCGGATATCTGGCGGGCCGGGAACGAACCGACGAGGAGCGCGGCCACGATGACCACCGCCAGCACCGTCCCAACCCACAGCCGCTGCACGATGCGCCTTCCGCTCAGCCCCGGGCCAGGGCGCGGCGCCCGAGATAGGCAGCCGCCGAGCCGAGCTGCTCTTCGATCCGCAGGAGCTGGTTGTACTTGCCGACCCGGTCCGACCGGGCCGGTGCGCCCGTCTTGATCTGACCGCAGTTGGTGGCGACAGCCAGGTCCGAGATGGTGACGTCCTCGGTCTCACCGGAGCGATGCGACATCACCGATGCGTAGGCCGAGCGGGTGGCCATGGCGACGGTGTCGAGCGTCTCGCTCAGCGTGCCGATCTGATTCACCTTGACGAGTATGGCGTTCGCCACCCCGGCCCGGATCCCCCGGTCGAGCCGGGTGGAGTTGGTGACGAAGAGATCGTCGCCCACCAGCTGGACCCGATTGCCAATGGCATCGGTCAGCGCCTTCCAACCCTCCCAGTCCTCTTCGGCCATGCCGTCCTCGATGGACACGATGGGGTACCGATCGACCAGCGCGGCCAACAGGTCGGCCATCTCCGTCGGCGACAGCTGCCGACCTTCGCCCTCCAGCCGGTAGACGCCATTGGCGAAGAATTCCGTCGAGGCGACGTCGAGTGCCACGGCGATGTCGTCACCCGGCCGGAAGCCAGCCTGTTCGATGGCGGACAGCAACAGCTGCACGGCCTCTTCATTGGAGCCCAGATTGGGCGCGAAGCCGCCTTCGTCGCCGATGCTGGTGCTGAGCCCCCGGTCCTGTAACACCTTCCGCAGCGTGTGATAGGTCTCGACACCCCAGCGGAGACCCTCGGAGTACGAGGCCGCGCCGACCGGCATGATCATGAACTCCTGGAAGTCCACGTTGTTGTCGGCGTGGGCACCCCCGTTGAGCACGTTCATCATGGGCACGGGCAGCACATGCGCATTGGGGCCGCCCAGGTAGCGGTAGAGCGGCATGTCGGCCTCGGCCGCGGCGGCGTGGGCCACCGCTAGGGACACACCCAGGAGCGCGTTGGCGCCGAGGCGCCCCTTGTTGTCCGTGCCGTCCAGGTCGACCAGCGACTGGTCCAGCAGACGCTGCTCGAACGCGTCCATGCCGACGACGCCATCGGCGATCTCCTCGTTGACATGGGAAACCGCCTTGAGCACGCCTTTGCCGACGTAGCGCTCGCCGCCGTCGCGCAGCTCGACGGCTTCGAAAGCGCCGGTCGACGCACCCGATGGAACGATGGCCCGTCCCACGGCACCGCTGTCGAGCACCACCTCGACCTCGACCGTGGGATTGCCTCGGGAGTCGAGGACCTCCCGCCCGCTGACCTGCTCGATGATGCTCACAGTGCTACGCCGACTCCTGTGCGGACACCGGTCCGCTCTGTATATGGCCGGATTGGGGCCTCCTCGATGCTCGAGGACCTGCTCACGCAGGGACCCTCACATCCGCTCGGCACCCAATCCTGTTGTATATGGGCGGATTGTCTGTTGCTGGTGTGGCTGGTGTTGCTGAAGGTTATAGGACCGCCCCCCGGTGGTTGGGGACGGCCAAGCGAACCCTACCCACGGCACGGCCGCGGCCTACAGCCCGCGCCGTTGGTCGCGGGCCAGATCTCGGAGGCGGTCCGTAGGGCTATGACCAGCAAATTCTCGGTTGGGTGGCAGTCGGCGACCTCAGCCGCTGCGTCAAGCCCGGGGCTCAGTGCTCGAGCCGAGCCTTGACCTCCGACCACAGTCGAGCCCGGGCCTCACCATCGAGCTCGGCCAGGCTCTGACCCCGCTCAGCCGCCAGGCGTACCGCTTCCTCGACCCGTATCCGGAAGCGACCAGCCGCTTCGCGCAAAGCCTCCTCGGGATCGACGCCCTGGTGGCGGGCCAGCCCGGCCACCGCGAACAGCACGTCACCCAACTCGGCCGCCCGCCGCTCGTGCGACTCGGCAGCATCTGCCTCCTGCAGCTCGGCCAGCTCAGCGGCGACATCAGCCCAGGCCTCCTCCGGAGTGGCGAACCCGACGCCGAGCCCGGCGGCCCGCCGCTGCAGCTTGGCGGTGTAGGCCAGGGCAGGCAGGGCTCGCGGCACGCTGTCGAAAGGACCGGTGGGACGCCCGGCCGCGGCCTTCTCCTCCTGCTTGATGCGATCCCAGTTGCGCACCACCGCTCCGGCATCATCGGCCCGCGTGTCACCGAAGACGTGTGGATGGCGACGGACGAGCTTGTCGTGGATGCCCTGGGCCACATCGGCGAGGGTGAACCAGCCACTCTCCCCGGCGATCTCTGCGTGGAAATACACCTGGAACAGGAGGTCGCCGAGCTCTTCCTCGAGGTCTGCGATGGCCAGCTCGCCGCCCGACTCCAGACGGTCGAGCGCGTCCAGCACCTCGTAGGACTCCTCGAGCAGGTAGCGGCGCAGCGACGTATGGGTCTGCTGGCGATCCCATGGGCACTGCCGGCGCAGGGTGGCCACCAGGTCGTGGAAGCGCACCAGCTCGGCGCCGACGGGGGCACGCAGCTCCGGTATCCAGAGCGTGGTGAGGTGGTCGGGCGTCACCTCCCGGTCGAGGTCGTCCCATGCCACCTGGTGCACCGATTCGCCGGGCAAGCCGAGGCGCTGCAGCACGGTGACGGGGTGCTCGGGCCCGACGTCAACCGCCAGCTTCACCTCGGAGAGCACGTCCAGCGAGTCGCACTGGGCCACCAACAGCGGACCCCGCTCGCCCGCCGCCTCGGTGGCGAAACGTTGCCCGTCCACCAAGCGCACGCCACTTGCCAGCGGATCTACCCCGAGACAGGCCCACGCCAGGTCCAGGAAGGAAAGGCATGGCTCGACTTCGATCTCCACATCGTCACGCAGGCGCAGCAGCTCGACGGTCCGCTCGGCGACCAGCGGCGAGCCGGGCACCGCGTACACCACCCTCCCGTGGCGCGAAGCCGCCTCCACCAGACGCTCGACGATGCTGCCGTACACCTCGTCCAGCGTCGACGCGCCCTCGTAGACCTCGTCGAAGCTGGCGTGCGGGCCGACCGCGCCCACGGCCGGATGACGATCGGTGCGGGTGAAGCGCGCCTCTGGGGGCACCGAGTCGAGCTGGGCCCGCGCCCGCTCGGTCAGCAGGTCGGGGCCGGCCGGACCCAGTCCGACCACGACCACGCGCCCCGCCACGTCAGTGACCCGTTGTGCTGGAAGCGGCTGGCGCGCTGGTGGCGGTGGTGGACGGCGCCGGCCCGGGCGGGCCGGCAGAGGTAGGCGTAGAGGGAGCGGGCGTCACCTTCAGCCCGTCGGCGGTGGTGCCGCGAGGCAGGACCTGACCCGTCTGGTTGTCCCAGACGCCGAAGCGGGGGTCGATGACCACATTGGACTTGGGCAGGTTGATCTGCAGCCAGATACCCAGCGACGTGAACTTCTGCGGCGTCTGCTCGGCCCGGATGTCTTCCTTCACGGAATCGAAGTCAGCTACGCCTCGCTTGGTCACCTGCAGGACGTGATAGCCGAACGACGACTTGATGGGCCCCTGGTACTCGTTGACGGGCCCTTCCCACACGGCCTTCTCGAACTCGTCGGTGAACGAACCCTTGGGCACGCACCCGAGATCGCCGGCATCGGGGATGGAGTTCTTGTCTTGCGTCTTGTCGGTGACCTCCTTGGCCCAGTCGGCGCCGCCCTTGAGGTCGTTGAGGACGGTCTTGGCCTCGGCTTCGGTGGCCACGAGGATGTGGCGGAGACAGGCCCGCTGGTAGTTGTTGGGGTTGCTGTCGTAGGCCTTCCGCAGCTCCTCGTCGCTGATCTTCACCTCGAGCTCGGTGTCGAGGGTGACGAAAGCGGCGTACCGTTCGATGATCTGGCTCAGGAAGTCCGGCGGCAACTTGTCGGCCAGGTCACCGAAAGACGCCCGCACCTGGGTGGTGGCCACCTTGCGAGCCGAAGCGGTGATCGCCAGGTTGCGCTTGGCCAGCTCTCCCTGGATGGCAGTGACGGCCACCTCGGTCGACAAGAGATCGGCGACGACCTCCGGGGTCGGCTCGTCGCTCTTGTCCTGGGTCAGGGTGCTGAGCTGCAACGCCGCCTCGGCGGCTCCCGGCACCTGCTTGAACACCGTGATCTGGTCGGCCAGGACCTTGGCCGGGATGTCCTTCCCGTTCACGCTGCCGGCCGAGCCGGTGAAGTCAAACGGCTGGACCGGTGCCGCCGCATTGGACTTGCCGTCGCTGGAACAGGCCGAGGCCAGCATCAGCGCAGCGGCGCCGGCCGCCAGCCATACCCGCAACCGTCGGCTCACGGCCTCGACCCCGCTGTAGTGGAGGGCGCGCCGGTCAAGGACCCAGCAGTGACCGACGGGCCCGTAGCCGGCTGCGGCGCCACGACCGCAAGCTTGGCCGGATCCCAATTGCCGTAACGGGGGTCGACGCTCACCCGCGGCTTCTGGGCTGCGAGCCAGGTCGACCAGGGTCCGTCTTCGGCGCTCAACCGATCCTGCTGGTAGAGCGCATCGGCCGCCGCTTTGACGTCGTTGTACGCCTGCTGCTGGCGGCTGCTGATAGCCACGAGCACTTGGCTGCCGTCGTTGGCCGAGAAGGGCCCCAGGGCCTGTCCCGGCTCGGCCTTCAGCACGGCCGCCGACAGATCCGCCGGCAGTGACTGCTGCACCTGGTACCCGAGCCCACAGCCGGCATCCTGGCCCTTCTGCGCAGCGACGATGTCCTTCAGTGTCCCCTGGTTGACCTGCGGGGCCAGCGCCTGGGCCTCGGCCTGGTCCTTCACCGGGATCACACTCAGGCAGTACTGCTGGAACAGATCGCGGTGCGAGTCGTACCAAGCTGACGAATCGGAGGCGAAGGCACTGAGCTCCTTGGCAGACAGCTCGTGGCGCAAGCGGTTGCTCGCCGCCTCTGCGGTCAAGAGACGAGCACGCAGGTCAGCCGGCAGCTTGCCGAAGGCGTCCACCAGGTTGCTCGACTGACCGGTGGCGGTGGCGCTCTGCTGCTGGCGCTGCAGCGAGGCGTTGAGGTTCTGCTCGGCCTCCGTGCGATCGGCGTCGGTGAGGGCAACACCGCGGGCGGCCAGCTCGCGCCCGACCAGCACATCGGACACGCGCCGGTTCAACAGCACGCTGAGCAACGATGTCGGCAGCCGGCCCGAGTTGGCGGACCCGCCCGTGAACGACACCGACGTGTTGAGGTAGGCGTCGGCCAGCTGCGGCTGCTTCAACAGCTCGCGAGCATCGTTCTCGAGGTCCTTGGCGCTGATGTCGACACCGTCGACACGGGCCGCCGCATCGTCCCGCCACGGCGTGCACGCGGAGACGGCGACCGTGGCGACCAGCACCACGGCGATGACAAGACGTTTCATTCCGCTCCTGAGTTCGGTGCGTCGGGCACCATAGTTCGAAGGAAATCGACGATCTGGTCAGGGCTCGACGCTGCTTCGCGCAGTGGAACCTGCACCTGTCGGGCGTCCTCCTTGTACACCGCCCCCTTGTAGAGGCGTTGCAGACGAATCGTCTGACTGGTCTTGAGCGACAGCGGCGTGAGCCGGGCCACGAAGCGGGCGCCTCCGAACGCCGGCGCCTTGCTCACAACCACCTCACGCACACCCGTCCGGTGGCAGTGGGCTCGCAGCCGGGCGACCGCGAGCAGCGACTCGGCCGGTTCGGGCACCGGCCCATAACGGTCGAGCCATTCGGTGCGGATGTCGTCGACCTCGGACTCGGAGGTGACCGCGGCCAAACGCCGATAAGCCTCGATACGCAGGTCTTCCTTGGCCACGTAGTCGGCCGGCAGATGGGCATCGACCGGAAGATCGAGCTTCACCTCCGCCGGTTCCCGAACGGGCTCGCCCTTCAGCTCCGCGACCGCCTCGTTCACCATCTGGCAGTACAAGTCGTAGCCGACCGCCGCCACATGCCCCGACTGCCCGGTCCCCAGCAGGTTGCCGGCGCCCCGGATCTCCAGGTCGCGCATGGCGATCTTGAAGCCGCTGCCCAGTTCGGTGGCCTCCGCGATGGTCTTGAGCCGCTCGTAGGACTCCTCGGTGAGCTCGCGATCGGGCGGGAAGAACAGATATGCATATGCCCGGTGACCTGAACGGCCCACGCGGCCACGCAGCTGGTGCAGCTGTCCGAGGCCCATCAGATCTGCCCGGTCGACCACCAGCGTGTTCACGGTCGGCATGTCGATGCCCGACTCGATGATCGTCGTGCAGACCAGAACGTCGTAGTGGCCTTCCCAGAAGTCGATGACCACCCTCTCGAGCGTGCCCTCGTCCATCTGCCCGTGCGCGATGGCTATCCGGGCCTCGGGGACCAACTCGCGCAGGCGGTCGGCCACGAACTCGATGTCGTGCACCCGGTTGTGGACGTAGAAGACCTGACCCTCGCGCAGCAACTCGCGCCGGATGGCCTCGGCCACGGCCCGATCATCGTGCTCGCCGACGTAGGTGAGGATCGGCTGGCGGTCGGCGGGGGGCGTGTTGAGCAGGCTGAGGTCCCGGATGCCCACCAGCGACATCTCGAGCGTGCGGGGAATGGGCGTGGCCGTGAGCGTCAGCACGTCGACGTTCACGGAAAGCTTCTTGATCGCCTCTTTGTGGCTCACGCCGAACCGCTGCTCTTCATCGATGACCAACAGCCCCAGTTCCTTGAACCGCACGTCTTCGCTGAGCAGCCGGTGCGTGCCGATGACCACGTCGACCTCGCCGGAGGCCAGACCCTTGATCACCTGGCGGGCCTGCGCGGGGGTGAGGAAGCGAGACAGCACCTCCACCCGCACCGGGTAGGCCGCGAAACGGTCGGCGAAGGTCTGCAGATGCTGGGAGGCCAGCAGCGTGGTGGGCACCAGCACCGCCACCTGCTTGCCTTCCTGCACGGCCTTGAAGGCGGCCCGGACGGCGACCTCGGTCTTGCCGAACCCCACGTCGCCGCACACCAGCCGATCCATCGGGTGCTCGGTCTCCATGTCGCTCTTCACATCGGCGATGGCCGTCGCCTGGTCGGGGGTGAGGGCGTAGGGAAACGACTCCTCGAGCTCGCGCTGCCACGGCGTGTCCGGCGAGAACGCATGCCCGGGGCTGTGCGTGCGCTTCTGGTAGAGGACCACCAGTTCCTGGGCGATCTCCTCAACCGCCGAGCGGACCCGCGCCTTGGTCTTGGCCCAGTCGGAGCCGCCCAGCTTGGACAGCGCGGGCGTGTCGCCGCCGGTGTAGTGGCGGACGGTGTCGATCTGGTCGGACGGAACGTACAGACGGTCGGCGCCCCGGTACTCCAGCAGGAGGTAGTCGCGCTCGACCCCACCGATGGCCCGGCGCACCATGCCCCCGTAGCGGGCGACGCCGTGCTGATGGTGGACGACGTGATCGCCGGGCTTCAGATCGTCGAAGAAGCCACTGGACTCGCGCTTGCGGGGCCTGGCCCGGCGGTGAGCCCGGCGACGGCCGGTCAGGTCGGACTCGGCGAGCACGGCCACCTTGACGCGCGGCAGGATGCAACCCCGCTCGAGCGGCTGGACGACAAGATGCCCGCCGGGCTTGGTGAGATCACCGCCTTCGGAGAACTGCAGGCCGTGGCCCCGCAGCAGGTCGGCCAGGCGAACAGCCGACCCGGCACCATCCGCACCGAGCACCACGCGGAACCCGTCCTCGAGCAG
>JAXDQG010000341.1:0-11038 GCA_034667945.1 Acidimicrobiia bacterium
TTGCACGATGGCCCGGTTCGCCGGGAGCGCGAATGGGCGGGCCGACCGGCGCTGACACCGCTCGAGCCCGCCCGTTTCGCTCTGCATCACATGGACCTTGACGGTCTCAGGAGTTGCGGACGTCCACCGTGGTCTTCATCCACGGGTGGATGATGCACATGAACCGGTGCGTGCCGGGCGACAAGTTTGCGATGGTGACGTTGGCTCCCGCTGGAATCAGCGTGGCGAACAGCGGCCCGCACACCTCGGGGCCTGGGCCCGGGCCCAATCCAAGCGGGAGGTTGAGGTCGTCCACGCAGCCGGGCCCGAAGGAGGCGACTTCGGTGAAGCTGTGCGCCTCGCCGCCGCGAACGGTGACCTTGAGGCTGTCGCCCTTTCGGATCTCGGTCTTGTCTGGATTGTTGCGCCAGCCGTCGTGTCCAAAGTCGACCGGGTTCAGTTTCTCCAAAAGCTCATCGAGAGTGACTCTCGCATCTTTGTGGGGCACGCATGCGCCGTTGCCGAGTACGGCGTTGAAGGTGGCCGGATCGCACCTGTCGCGCAGCTCCACGGTTCGCACCTCTGCTGACCTGCCATTATCCGCCCGTGCCGGCGTGGCTGTCATGAGAAATGCGACGGCCGCGACCACTCCAGCGGTCAGACGTAAGCGCATGAACTCCCTCCCCTGCGCGCCCCCCTGCACCTTTGTGCGAACACTGTTAGGCACACGCTCCCGGCACACTGGCCGTACGTCCGGGAAGCGTCAAGTCGGCCGATGGTGCTAGCACCTCGCGCGTCACTCGCAGGAGAGGGATGAGCCCGGGGCCATCGACGCGCGTGGTCGGCCTGGTGAGGCGCGGCGGAGGGAGAGGGATTCGAACCCTCGGAGGCTTGCACCTCAACGGTTTTCAAGACCGTCGCAATCGTCCGCTCTGCCATCCCTCCAGGGAGCTCCCGGGCACTGAACATGCACCCGGTGCGGTCCGGAGAGCTTAGAAGCTCCGGCGAGCAGGGCGTCGCGCCGGCACGCTCGAACGGCGGCGCCGGCCCTCACGATCAAATGGTCCCGTGCCGGGTTCTCTCTAGGACATGTGACCGGAACCGCTGGTCACCGGGGTGGCTTACGGTCCCTGCATGAACCTCGGTGCCCCGGAAATGATCGCTCTTCTCTTGATCGTCGTTGTCCTGTTCGGCAGCGCCCAACTGCCCAAGCTCGCCCGCTCGATCTCTCAGGCCCAGCGCGAGTTCAAGCGCGGCGTCAGCGGGCCCGACGACGACAACGCCTGATCAGGGACGGCATACGGCGTCGCGCGGGTGCCCTGGGACAACCGCCCCTGCGAGCGTCTGGCGACGACATGGAGCAGCAGCTTGCGTTGTGGAGAGATGGAGCTTGCGTTGTGGAGAGATGAGGAGGCGCCCATGGTTCTGTGACCGATAACCGGACGCTGCTTGGCGAGATGTTTGCCTATCCGCGCCTAGTGTCCTCTGGCGCGCGGGCTGCTGGTGGGGAGCGTCGCCCTCGGTTCGGTAGGAAGGGATGTCGTTGCCGACTGGATTCGGTGATCTTCGGCCTCCGAGGTTGGTCGGACGGTCAGCCGACATGGCGCTGCTGCGCAACGTCCTGGAGCAGGTCGAGACCAACGGCGTCGCAGTGGTGACGCTGCATGGCGCAGCCGGTATGGGGAAGTCCCGGCTCCTCCAGGAGCTCATCGAGCATCCGGACAATCGGCTGGAGGTGAACGCCGTTGCTCGTTGCTCAGCGCAGCCCCTCGGTCCGTACAACGACCTGATGCCCCTGCTCAGGGACGTGCTCGAGCCCGATGGTGCCGCCGAAGCGTGGGGGCGGCTGCATGGGCTGGCCCTGGAGACCTCGTCGCCCCGCACTGCAGATGAGCTCGCCGGAGCACAGTTCGCCGCCTTCGCGGACATCATCGCCCGGCTCCTGAGCGAGCTCGAGGGGCGTCGTGCCCTTCTGGCCGTGGACGACCTGCATTGGGCTGGCCCGGCCCTACTCCGATTCGTCGAGTTTCTGGTCGACGAGGCGCTCATCACATCGGGCCGCGAGCGCCTGCTGGTTGTGCTCGCCTGTCGTCCCCTTCCGCCCGAGCATGTTGCCAACCAGTTCGTGGCTCGTTTGGAACGTTCGTCCCGGGTGCACCGTTTGGAGCTGGCGCCCCTCGACGAGCCGCACGAAGCCGAGCTCATCCGGCTCTACTGCAGCGATCCGAGCCCTTCTTATCTTGGGCTGGTGCGGCGGTCGTCACAGGGCAATCCCCTCCGGATCCGTGCCGCAGTGGACGTACTGAATCTCCGCGGCGTTCCCACGGCGGTGGCGGCCGATGACCGGCGGGTACAGGGCCGGTTGCAATTGCCCTTGGTCATCGACGACCCGGTGGCCGCTTGGCTGGATGAGTTACCTGTCGAGCTGCACGACGTGCTCGCCGTGTGCTCGGTGCTCGGCGACGAGTTCTCTCTGGGGGATCTGGCCACCCTCACCGAGCCAGACGATCGTCCGGAAGACCCGGCGGTCGACGCGACGGGTCGGATCGACGCGACGGCTCGCATCGACGTGACCGCCCGGATCGACGCCGCCGTGGCGGCGGGCGCACTGGGAACGGACGGCGACACCTTGTGGTTCGCACACCCGCAGTATCGGGAGCTTCTTTATGACGCGCTCCCAGCTAGTCGCCGTCGGGAGTTGCACGCGCGTCGTGCCCGGCAGCTGGGCGGGGAGACGCCCGGCCAGGATGGACTCGCGGCCGCCCTGTCGATTGGCTACCACCTCTTGCGTGCCGGTGGACCACCGGCCGACCCGGCCGACACAGCAGCCTTCATCGCAGCCGGCGATGCTGCTCTGGCCGCCGCCGCCTGGGACGACGCCGCCAACTTCTACGGCGAGGCGCTGCGCCGGCTGGCTCCTGCTGGCGACCTGCGCACCTGTCTGGACCTACGGCTGAAGCTGGGCCAGGCCCACTACTTCAATCACGATGCGGCGGCTGCCTCGACTCGGCTGCTGGAGGCGGCCGAGACCGCCCGGGTGATAGGCGATGAAGAGGCGTGGTGCAATGCGGTGGTCCCGCTCATGCGGGTGTCGAACATCATGCACGCCGCCTCGTATCAGCGCCCGGCGGACGCCACGCCGATCGAGCAGTTCCTGGCTAACGCCAAGCAACCCAGGACGAGGGCGCTTGCACTCGAGGTCATGGCCGAGACCTACATCGGCGCCGGGCACATCGAAACCGGCGACGAGATGAGCGCCGAGGCGTTGCGCCTCGCTCGAGAAGCCGGGGACAACTCGACGCTGGCCCTGTGCCACTTCGCGCAGAGCTACGCGGATATGACGGCGTTGCGGGTGCGGGCTTCGGTGCGCCACGGGCGAGAAGCAATGCAGTACGCGGCACAGGCCGACGACTGGCACGTCGAAAACGCCATTCGGTCTCGGGTGGCGTTCGCCACGTTCGGGACAGGCGACCTGGAGGAGGCCAATCGGCTGGCCGAGACCGCAGCCAGCGCGGCGGCGGCGCGCCACGAATACTCGGTACAGGCGCTGGGCAACGCCGTGCGCTGCGCTGTGGCACTCTTGCGTGGCGACTTTCGGCGGGCCGAGCAGTTGGTCGACGTGTCGGCGGCCGATACGCGCCGCTCCGGGCACGCCTCAGCCATGTACCACGTCGCGCCGCTGCTGGTGTTCGGGCATCTGCAAGCGGGTCGCGCAGACGCTGCCCTCGCCGAGTTGGCTGAATGGCCGCAGCTTCCCCGCTCCATGAAGCGCACGTTTCGCAACCTGGCGGCAGTGGCGGCGGGCCGACCTCAGGACGTCGAGATCGACGAGCGCGACTTCCACCGGCGGGTCACGTGGCTGGGGGCTGGGGTGCTGGTCGGCGATATTGCCGTGGCCATCGCCACCAGTGCACCGCGCGAGCGCCTGGAGCTCGCCGAAACTCTGCTACGGGACATGTCAAGCGGTGGCCTCATCTACACGCTCAGCTATCCGGTCTCGCTGGAGCGCCTGCGGGGTGACGTGCTGCTGGCGCTCGGCCGGGTCGACGAGGCGTTGTCCGTCTACGAAGACGCCAGTGTCGCGAACCGGGCAGCGGGGGCCTATCCCGAGCTGGCCCGGTCGATGCTCGGTCTCGCTCGCGCCGAGGCCTCCCGTCGCGGTGGCTCGGTCGCCGAGTCACGTCGCCTGGCGGGGGAGGCGCTTCGCTTGGCCGAACAGGTCGAGCTGCAGGATGTGGCACGAACTGCGGCCGCCCTCGGGCGGGCCGACGTCGACCTGCCGGCGGCCGTGTCCAGCCGAGGCGGAGCGTGGACAGTCGTGCTCGTGGCCGACGTCGTCGGCTCCACCCAAGTCAGCAGCGCCTTCGGCGACCTGGCCTACCATCGGCTGGTCAGCGACCACCACGAAATCGTGCGTCGGTGCATCACTCGTCGCGGAGGTCACGTCTTCAGCGAGGGCGGCGACAGTCTCTTCGTCTGGTTCTCGTCCACTCGCGAGGCGGTGGCCGCTTCGGTCGCCATTCACGACGCGGTGACCCTCCGCGAGGCCGCTGGTCCGGAGCTGCAGGTGAAGATCGTCCTGGCCGGTGGCGAACCACTGTTCAGCGAGGGCCGTCCCTTCGGCCTGGTGTTGAATCGGGCGGCGCGGCTGCTGGCGGCAGGTGAGGCGGGCGAAACGCTGGTGGACGAGGCGGTCGCCGCCTCGGCCGGCGCGCTGGGGCCAGGGATTGTGCTCGAGCCCCGCGGCCTGCGGGACCTGTCGGGCATCGGACCTCACCGTGTGACGGCGTTGCGTGCCGCAGAGTGGTTTCAGGTATCAGGAGACGACCCCGACGACTCTTGACTCGCAGTCACGTGTTTTCGGATAGAGCCTCGCGAAGGCGACGTCCCTGCGTGAGCGGGGGTGGGACGTTCGGGACGTCCCACCCGAGCCAACTGGGAGGGGTCTCATGGGAATCGGACCGTGGTGGACGGTGGGGGATCGGGGCGAGTACGAGATCGTCGCGGCAGCGATGAATGCCAGCCTGAGGTACGACCGACCGATGCTGGAGCAGTTCACGGATCTGCTCCAGCCCGGTTCGACCACCTCGTTGATGCAGGCGCAGGACGACACGCTGTTCAAGGTCAATCCGAAGCCGCCTCGCTACAACTCGGCCGAGATTGCCAAGAACTGGTTCGGGATCGGCGGGAAGCCGGTATGGACCGGCCCTTGCGACGTGTCGCCGGTAGAGCTCCACGAGGTGATGCGGGCGGCGCGCGCCCGGCTTGCGGGCCTGTTGCTCGATGGGGCGCGCGAGTGTCGCATTCTGGGCTCCTGCGGCTTCGAGAGGTTCGAGGTATGGATCACCTGGGCGCCGGGGGGCTACGAGGGAAAGACGGTCACCATGTGGGTGTTCGCGCCCCACACCGTGACGTCTTGGAAGGAGTACCAGGCCCAGGAAGCCCGAGAGGGCGAGCCGGAAGCCTGGCAGGGCGGTGAAGAGCCCACTCCCTGGACCGACAACCCGGACACGCCGGGCAGAGGCAAGGTCATGTGGGCCCGCCTCACCAAGGGACGTGAACCGGGAATGGGCCAGTTGGGGCCGGACAGCATGGACGACCCGATCGGTCCGGAGTCTGGCGGCGAAGTGTGGTTCTGGGCGGGTCCGAAACGAAAGAAGGCCGACGGCGATTAGGCGCGGCCGGCCCGTGCTCAGCGGAAGCCGACCAGGCCCGACTGTCCCGTCGTGGCGAGGAGGTGGCCGTCCGGTGTCCACAGGCGTATGGAGCCGTGGGCCAGCCCATCGGCCGCCCCGTCCACCTGCGTATCGATGAGCACCCAGTCGCAAGCCTTTGGCTGCACGACCCGGATGCTGTTGTCGATGCTGCGGGCGCGTAGGTCGTCCTCGAGGGTGGCAGCCACGCCGGCCGAGACGGCGTCGCCCACGATGGCCAGGGCCGAGGCACACGCTGGCACCCCGCCGGGAAGCGTGGCCCAGAGGAAGCTGCGACCGTTGTCGGACCGTAGGGTCCCGTCCGGGTCACCGGTGGCCACGCGTTCGTCGATCCGCAGGCGCAAGCCGCCTCGCCGTTCCTCGTTCATCTTGCGAGTCGGGCATGCCTCGGGGGGAGGCACGGAAACCGGAGGAGGTCCCCACTGACCCTGGGCGGGAAATTCCCGGGTACCGAGGGCCACCAGGGCCGCCAGCGCGACCTTGCGGTCGACGGATCCCGTGACCCTGGCCTGAGTCACCCGCCGGCCCTCGGCCAGGATCTCGACGCGCAGCTCCACCACCTGCGGCACCTCGGCACCGCCGACGAACTGGCAGGCCGCCCAGGTCAGCGGCCGTCCGGTTGCACCCTCGGAGGCCTCGATGATCGCCGCCAGGCCGCACCCGCCGTAGAGGGCCCCACGACCACCGGTGATGCCTTCCGTGATCGGGAGCCGCCAGCAGGCTGGATCTTCAGTGGCCTCGAGACCCAGGAACTCACGCACATCCACGGGCCGAGAGGCTACGTCGTGAGCGTGGCACGGCTCAGCGTTCTGGTGGCGTCCTCTGCAACCCGGCTCAGCGCCGGATGTGCTGGCGCAACTGCTCGAGCCATTGGTCGGCCTCTCGCCACGACTCGGCCGCTTCGGCCCGTGCCTCGTGCGCCTCTTCGCCAGCTGCGGGGTAAGAGCCCAGGAACTTCACGTCGGCCTGCTTGCTCTTGAGTGACCGCAGCGCGTCCGCCACCAGCTCGTCTTCGATGTGGCCATCGAGGTCGATCAGAAAGCAGTAGTCACCCAACCCCCGCTTGGTGGGCAGTGACTCGAGCTTGGAGAGGTTGATGCTGCGGGCCGCGAACTCTTGGAGGATCGTCAGCAGGCTTCCCGGCTGGTTCGCCTTCTGGTAAACGACCACGCTGGTCTTGTCGTGTCCCGTCCGGCGGGGAATGCCCTCTCGGGCCACGGCGACGAAGCGGGTCTGGTTGCCCGGGTGGTCCTCGATGTCGATCGCCACGACCTCGAGGTCGTAGAGATCGGCTGCCACTGATGGACCGATGGCGGCCACCCCGGGCGGACGCTTCTCGCCCACCAGCCGGGCCGCTTCCGCAGTCGACGCTGACGATTCCACCGACGCACCGGGGAGCTGGTCACGGAGATAGCGGCGGCACTGGCCCAGCGCGTGCGGGAACGACAGCACGGTGTGGACGTCTTCCAGACGGGTGCCGGGCACCGCCATCAATGCCATGCGGATGTCCAGCACGACCTCGCGCTGCATGAGCAGGTCGACGTCCTGTGTGAGGGTGTCGACCGTGACGTTCACGGTGCCTTCGATAGCGTTCTCGATGGCACAGAAACCGGCGTCCACCTCGCCCGCCTCGGTGGCAGCCAGCACATCCTGGATGGTCGGAAAGGGGACCAGCTCGGCCGAGGCCAGATCCGGTTGCGAGCGGAGCGCGGCTTCGTGAAACGTGCCCCGCGGTCCCAGGAACCCGATGCGTGGGCCGATTCGCGCCTGCTCAGTCACCCCCGGCAGGATAGTGAGGTGAACGAAGAGGACCTGTATGCGTTCCTCGACGAGATACGGACCGGCCTGATCACGGCCGACGAGGCGGTTGCCCGTCTCCGGCGGTTGCCTTTTGCCGACCTCGGCCATGCCCGGGTCGACCACCATCGGAGCTTGCGCCAAGGCCTCCCGGAGGCCGTGTACGGGCCCGGCAAGTCACCCGACCAGTGTGCGGAGGTGGTAGCCGAGTTGCTGGCCCACGGCAGCGGACCGGTGTTGTTGACCAGGGCGGACGAGGTGCAGGTCAAGGCTGCGCTGGAGCAAAGCCCCGGGGGCAAGGTCACGCCCGGTGCTGCTGGACTCAGCACGGTCGCCTGGCGGCCGGCCGCGAATCGGCCGGGCAGGGTGGCTGTCGTGACGGCCGGGACCGCGGATCTTCACGTGGCTCATGAATGTCTGGCCGTCCTGACTGCGCACGGGGTCTGCGCCCGCTTGGTGACCGACGTCGGCGTGGCCGGTCTGCACCGCCTGCTCGGCGAGCTCGAACAGCTCAGCGACCTCGACGCGGTGGTCGTGGTGGCCGGTATGGAGGGCGCGCTGGCGAGCGTGCTGGGTGGTCTCGTGGCTTCGCCGGTTGTCGCCGTCCCGACCTCGGTGGGCTACGGGGCGGGTTTACGGGGGGTGACCGCGCTGCTCGGAATGCTGGCCTCGTGCGCTGCCGGCGTCAGCGTGGTCGGCATCGACAACGGCTACGGAGCGGCTTGTGCCGTGTTGAGGTTGCTCAACCGTCTCGCCCGGCATGGCGCGCCCTACGGCAACGTCGCCGGGCCGTGATGACCCGGCTCGCCTGGTTCAACTGCTTCTCCGGGATCGCCGGTGACATGGCTCTGGGTGCGTTGCTCGACGCCGGTGCGGACGTTGCCGAGGTCGAGCGGTGGTGCCGGCGCCTCCCGGTCCGCGGATGGACTCTCCGCTCCGAACCCGTGCTGCGCGCCGGGTTGGCCGCCACGCGCGCCGTTGTCGCCGTCGAGTCTGATGGGCATCCACACCGTCGGGCCGCCGACATCCTCCAGCTCATCGCCGGCGCGGGGTTGCCGCCGCGAGCGGCCCAGCGAGCCATTGCGACCTTCGAGGTGCTGGCCGAGGTCGAGGGTCGACTGCACGGCGTGCCGCCACCCGAGGTCCGCTTCCACGAGCTCGGCGCGGTGGACTCCATCGTGGACATCGTCGGTGTGTGCGTGGCGCTCGAGCTGCTCGAGGTAGATGAGATCTCGGCGAGCGCGGTGGTGCACGGAACCGGAACCATCCGGGCCGCCCATGGGGTGCTGCCGAATCCGCCGCCGGCGGTGGTCGCTCTCCTGGCCCGCGCCGCCATCCCGTCACAGGGGCTCGACGAGCCCCGCGAGCTCACCACGCCGACGGGAGCGGCTCTCCTCGCTGCGCTGGGCGGCAGTTTCGGCCCTATTCCGGCCATGGTCCCGGCCGCCACGGGATTCGGCGCCGGCGGGCGGGATCCCGATGGACGCCCCAACGTCGTCCAGGTCGTCGTCGGTGACGTGGCGGCCGGCTCCGACGCCGGTTTCGGCGGCCAGGGCCAGGACGCGGTGGTTCTCGAGGCGACGGTCGACGACGCCACCGGCGAAACGCTCGCCTACGCCGTCGTGCGCCTGCTGGAGGAGGGTGCGTTCGACGCCTGGACTGTGCCGGTGACGATGAAGAAGGGCCGCCCCGGACACGTGCTCACGGTGCTGACCGACCCGGTCCGTGCTCCCCGGCTGCGCGAGATCCTGTCGGCCGAGACCGGCAGCTTCGGGGTACGAGCCCATCCTGTGCAGCGCTGGCCCTCGGCCCGCCGGTTCGCCCAGGTGGACGTGGGAGGTCAAACCATCCGCATCAAGGTGTCCGGAGGTCGGGCCAAGGCCGAGCATGACGATGTGGCGCAGGCCGCTCGGGCCCTCCGGCTTCCCCTTCGCGAAGTGGCTGCCCGGGCCGAGACCGCCTGGCGCCTCAGTCCGGAGCCGGCCGAGGGGCGTCCGCCGGCGGAGGGGAGCCCACCGGGCGCCGGCCCACAAAGCTGACCATCTGCTCGGCCACCCGCTGCTGGCGGCGAAACTGCCCGTAGGCCCGTCCGCGCCCGGCCAGTCCGTCGAGTGCGGCCGCGGTCTGCTCGCTGACCCGCCCGGTTGCGGCGTTCTGCAGGGGCGTGCCCGGCAGCGGCATGAAGGTGTGGCTGTGGATCCGGGCGCCCAACGTCGCGAGATGCTGGGCGAACTGGACCGACTGCCGGGCGGCCTCCTCGTCCTCGGAAGGTAGGCCGAAAAGGAAGTCCACGTTGGGCGTGAACCCTTCCTGCACGCAGCAGCGGACCGCTTGGTCGACCTCGGCCACCGAATGTCCCCGGTTGGTGGCCGAGAGCACGGCATCCGAGCCCGATTGGCCGCCGATGACGAGGTTGTCGTTGTCCACGTAGCGGCGCAGCAGACGGAGCGCCTCGACACTGACGTGCTCTCCGAGCGGCGCCGAAAACGGGCCTTGAACAGGAACGGCGTCTGGCAGAACGTGCAGGCGTAGACGCACCCGCGCGTGATTTCGATGGCGTTGTAGCGGCCGTGACGGGCGGCGAAGGCCGGGAAGCGATCGAGCCCTTCCCGCACGGCCGGTCCGCTGGTTGCCAGGCGACCCGCGCCGTCACGCCAGGCCAAACCGGGCACCGAGGTGGGGTCGGCTCCGTCCACCAAGCGGGCCGCCAGTCGGGTCATCGTGGTCTCGCCCTCGCCGACGGCCACCAGGTCCCAGCCGGCAGACAGTGTGCGGGCCGCCTCTGCGCTGGCGTGCACGCCGCCGGCGACATGCGTGACGTTGGCCGGGTCGACCTCTGAGGGCACGGCGTGGAGCAGGCTGGTCGAGCGGATGAAGTCCGCGGAGTAGAACGACCAGGCCACCAGCACGTGGGTGCTCTGCTCGGCGGCGTCAGCGATCACCGCACCGAGGGCGTCGAGCGGCGCGAACCGGACCTCCCAGGGGCCGGGAGGGGGCAGCGTCTCGAGTGCGCCAACGACGACGTTCGGCCCGTAGGTGTTCGTACGCCGGTCGGCCACGACGATCGTGAGATCGTTCACGGCGCCCCTCGTCACAGGGCGCAGCCTAGGCGGGGGACGCGGAGCGGCTCACGCCGTCGGGGCGGCTCAGGCCGTCGGGGCGGCTGCCTGTTCGGGCCGGGCGGACATGGCGCGCCACAGCGCCCGGTAGTTCGGGTACACGAGCTCGGTCGGAACCCAGCCCGAGGCCTCGAGTTCTTGGTGGAGCCGCCGGAGGTGCCAGCAGGGGACACCCATGTCGACGTGGTGCGCCAGGTGGTACCCGACGTTGTAGGGCACCATGAAGACCCTCGCCAGCAGCGTCTGGCGCACGGTGTGGGTGGTCTCGCGGCGATCGGCCGAACGTTGCATGCCCCCGTGCTCGGCGATGGCCCGTAGGCGGTTGGCGACCCGCCACTGGGTCATGTACGGCCCGATCCACAGCAGGTAGAGGAAGGGATGGCCGACCAGTGTGAGCACCGCGATGGTGGCCAGCTGCGTGCCGAAGAT
>JAXDQG010000342.1:0-4714 GCA_034667945.1 Acidimicrobiia bacterium
CGCAGCGGATCGTCGAGATCGCGCAGGAGCACCGCTGCGGACCCGTGCGCATCGCGCAGGACGAAGCGGAGCGAGCGCTGCTGTGGAAGGGGCGCAAGACGGCGTTCGGCGCGGTTGCTCGGGTGCGGCCCAACTACTACCTGCACGACACGGTCGTGCCCCGCACCCGCCTGCTCGAGGTGCTGACGCAGGTCTACGAGATCGCCGATCGCCACGACCTGATCGTCATGAACGTCTTCCACGCTGGAGACGGCAACCTGCACCCGCTCCTGGTCTTCGATGCTCGCGAGCCGGGCGTGCTCGACCGGGTCCATGCCGCCGGCGAGGAGATCGTCCGGGTGTCGCTGGAGGCCGGCGGTGTGCTCTCCGGCGAGCACGGCATCGGCCTCGAGAAGCGTGCCTTCATGAACAAGCAATTCAGCCCGGCCGACCTTGACGCCCAGGCCCGACTGCGAGAGGCCTTCGACCCGGACGGATTGGCCAACCCCGGCAAGGTGCTGCCCGAGGGCAGTCGCTGCGGCGACATCATGCACCTGTCTGCGGCCGATCGTGCCGCCCTGCTGCAGACCGGTACCTGGGCATGACGACCCCAGATTGGCGATGAGCGGCATCGCCTTTTCATGAGCGCCAATATCACGTCCAGGTTGCCGGCCGAACTTCTCGCCTTTGCCGACGAGGTGGGGGTCGAGGGTGCGGTGGCGGTCGAGGGCGGCCGCACCGGCTGGACGGTAGGCGGCCTACCGGCCGAAAGAACGCGGCTGGTCAGAGCACCGGTGGGCGTTTTGCAGGTCGAGCCGGCCGAGATGACGGTCCGAGTGCTGGCCGGGACGACGGTCGCCGATCTGCAGGCCGCCCTCGCGGAGGTCGGCCAATGCGTCAACCTTCCAGCAGCACCCGGCGCCGTCGAAGGCGGGACCGTCCGCGCCACGGTTGGGGCCACCGCCGGCGCCACGGTGGGTGGGGTGCTGGCGTTGGGCTGTTCAGGGACGCGGCGCCTTGGCTGGGGGCCGCTGCGGGACGCAGTACTGCAGGTGCGCTACATCTCGGCCGAGGGCCTAGTCGTGAGCGCCGGCGGACCGACGGTCAAGAACGTCACCGGTTTCGACCTCCCCCGGCTCTTGGTGGGGTCCCTCGGCACGTTGGGCCTGATGGGGGAGGTGATGCTGCGCACCCGGCCGCTGCCCGACGCCGAGGTCTGGCTCGCTGGCAGTGCCGATCCGGTGGCGGTTCGTGACGCCCTGTATCGGCCGACGACCATCCTGTGGGACGGCACGACCACCTGGGTCCGACTCTCCGGCCACCGGGGTGATGTGGACGCACAGGTGGGGGTCGCTCGCGGTCTGGGCCTGGCGGGTTGCGAGGGGCCCCCCGAGCTTCCGCCATACCGTCGGTCGGTCCGGCCCGGACAGGTGCGCCATCTCACCGGCGACTTCGTGGCCGAGGTCGGGGTCGGCATGGTGCATGTGCCGGAGCCACCCGTGTCCGCCCCGCTCGAGCCGGCCGTGGCCGAGTTGCATCGCCGGATCAAGGCGATCTTCGATCCGACTGGTCGGCTGAACCCCGGTCGCAACCCGGCCCTACGCTGAAGGCGCCATGAAGCTGTACATCGACGAGGATCAGCTGGCCAGCTGCGTCAGCTGCGGTCTGTGCCTCCCGCACTGCCCGACCTTTAGGGTCACCGGAGAAGAGCGCTATTCGCCGCGGGGGCGGATCGAGGCCATGCGCCAGGTCCACCTGCAGGGCCGAGATGCCGATGCCAGCTTCATCGATATCGTCGATACCTGCGTGCAGTGCCGGGGCTGCGAGACCGCCTGCCCGTCCGCGGTGCCGTTCGGACGCCTCATGGAGGACACCCGCCACACCCTGGCCGAGAAGGCCGGCTATCAGCCCCGCTGGAGACGGCTGGCCTTTCGGTCCCTCGGGTTTCACCGGCTGTTGTTGATCGGCACATTCCTGCTCGCCTGCGCCCAGCGCGTCCATCTCGTGCCCAAGACGCTGACCAAGCGTCTGGGGTTGCCGGCGCGGGTGCCGTTGCGGCAGCGCCGGTTGACCGCATCGGGTGACGGCAGCGGGGCCGACGACATCTGGCTGTTCACCGGCTGCGTGATGGACGCCTGGCAGCGGGACGTCCACCGTGACGTGCAGTTCGTGGTCGAGACGGCCGGCGCCAAGGTGGCCCTGCCCCCTCGGGGCGCAGCCTGCTGTGGCGCCCTGCTCACCCATGCCGGTCTGCTCGACGATGCGAGGTCGCTGGCCCGGCGCACGATGACGGCCATGCCGGGCAGCGCGCCCGTCGTGGTCGATTCGGCGGGATGCGGCGCCCAGATGAAGGACTACGGCCACCTGCTGGGCACGGATGACGCGCGTGCGTTCAGCCGCCGGGTGGTCGACGTGCACGAATGGCTGGCGGAACGGCTCGACCGCCTGCCGTCGCCCCGTTCGCTGGGCGACCGACCCCGCGTGGCGGTCCAGGATCCGTGTCACCTTCGCCATGTGCAGCGGAGTCATCTGCCGGTGCGGGCGGTGCTGGGTCGCTATGTCGACGTCGTGGAGCTGGACGACGAGGGTCTCTGCTGCGGAGCCGGCGGTGCGTACTCCGTGCTGCAGCCCGAGCTGTCGCAGGCGATACGGGCTCGGAAGCTCGCGGCCATCGCACGGGCGGGCGCTCCGGTCGTGGCCTCGGCAAACCCTGGCTGCTCCCTCCACCTGGCGGCCGCCGGTGTGCAGGCCCGGCATCCGATCTCGCTGGTTGCCGAAGCGATTCGCCAGTCGGCCGGTGTCGAGAGTGCCCATGGCTGATGTCGCGGACATCCGCAGCCGGCTCGAGGCGATCGCCGAGGAACTGGCCGATGCGGGCATGGATGTGTTGCGGGAGGCGGTGGCGGCCGGGGCCACGAAGCGTCCTGAGGCCGACCGGCATCTGGGCAAAGCCCGGCGGGCCGTCGAGCGAGCCATCACGGAACTCGATCAGCTCCTGTCCGCGTCCGATGCCGGGGCGGCTGAAGTCGTCGTCGACGAGGACTGACGGCCGACGTCCGTCCCCGGCATGAGGCGTCCGCAGGGCAACACCGTGGCCCTCGTGGTCATCGGCGTCCTGACTGTTGCGGTCCTCATCCTGGTACTCGAGCCCGGTTGGTTCGGGTAGAGACGCGCCGCCTGGGTGGACGTCGTGCACTTCAACGCTGGCTTAACGGTGAAGCTCTACTTGAGATGTATATCGAGAGTTTGGGTCCAACCTCGGCACCCTGAGTGAGTTCATCTGCAGAACCGACTTGGTTCGGGAAATGAACTCATGTATGGTGCGCGGTCCATGGGCGAGCCTCAGATGGATGAGCGCCAAGCGGTGGAGTGCTCGATCGCCCGCGCGCTCGAGGTCATAGGCGACCGCTGGACGATCCTGGTGCTGCGGGATTGTTTTCGAGGGATCAGACGCTTCGACGAGATCCGCCGAGATCTCGACATCGCCCGTCCGGTGCTGGCCGATCGGCTACGGCGGCTCGTCGAGCACGGTGTGCTGGAAAAGCGCCTCTACCAACAGCGCCCCAACCGTTACGAATATCGGCTCACGCCCATCGGCATGGAGCTGTCACCGATCCTGGTGGCCCTCATGCGCTGGGGCGACAAGCACTTGGCCGGCGAAGATGGCCCGCCCACGGTGCTCGTGCACAAGCCATGCGGACACGAGCTGTACCAGGGCTTCTACTGCCCCTCGTGCCGCCAGACGTTCGCGCCGTCCGAAATCGGTTCCCGACCTGGTCCTGGAGGTTTCCGTGCACCGACTAGTTGACGCCCCGCTCGACGAGCTGCTCGCCGAAGCTGCGGCGATCAGGGACCGCCACCACGGGAGCCGGGTGACCTTCTCACCGAAGGTCTTCATCCCCCTGACCATGCTCTGCCGGGACGCGTGCGGGTATTGCACCTTCGCGCAGCCGCCAGCGCGGCTCGACAAGCCCTACCTCGAGCCGGAGGACGTGGTCGCCATTGCCCGCAAAGGCGTGGCGGTGGGCTGTCACGAAGCGCTCTTCACCCTGGGCGAGCGGCCGGAGCTTCGCTATGAGATCGCCAAGAGCTGGCTGGCGGAGCGGGGCTTCGACAGCACCGTGCACTACCTCGCAGAGATGGCGGCACTGGTGCTCAGCGAGACGGGGCTGCTGCCGCATGCCAACGCCGGCGCGCTCTACCGCGACGAGTTGGCGTCGCTCCGTCCAGTCAGCCCCAGCCAGGGGATGATGCTCGAGTCGCTGAACGACGAGCTGGCCTGCCACCGGGGTTCGCCGGACAAGGCGCCCGAGCGGCGGCTGGCCACCTTGGAGCACGCCGGTGAGCTGGCCATCCCGTTCACCACCGGGATCCTCTGCGGGATCGGTGAGTCCCGTCGCGACCGACTGGTGGCGCTCGAGGCCATCGCCGACAGCCACCGGCGCCACGGCCACGTGCAGGAGGTCATCGTCCAGAACTTCCTGCCCAAGCTGCGTACGGCCATGGCCGGCGCGGCGCCCTGCCCGCCGGAGGAGTACCTCTGGTCGATCGCCGTGGCCCGCCTGGTGCTGCCCGACGACGTTGCCGTGCAGGCACCGCCCAACCTGTCCGACGACTTCGGCGTGCTGCTCGACGCCGGCATCAACGACTGGGGCGGCGTCTCCCCGGTCACGGCCGACCACGTCAACCCCGAGCGGCCGTGGCCCGCGATCGACGAGCTCGCGGCCCGCTCCGC
>JAXDQG010000343.1:0-15866 GCA_034667945.1 Acidimicrobiia bacterium
AGCATGCCCGGCATCCGCAGGTCGTCGACGTAGGCCCGGTCGCCGAGGGCCAGGTCGTGCGCCTCGTACTTGGCACCCCGGCTGCCGACACCACCGGGCTCCTCGGGGACCAGCTCCTTGCCGAGGGCCACGGACTCGATGGCGTCCAGCACCTTCACGTAACCGGTGCACCGGCACAGGTGCGCGCCCAGGTGGCGGGCCATGTCGTCGCGGGTCAGATCGGCACCCTTCCGGTCGACCTGGGCCTTGGCCCGCACCACGATCCCCGGGATGCAGAAGCCGCACTGCAGCCCGCCGCAAGCTGCGAAGGCATTGGCCCAGCGGGTGCGCTCTACTTCGGGAAAGCCCTCCAGCGTGACCACCGACTTGCCGGCCACCTTGGACGGCGTGAGGTTGCAGCTGACCACCGCTTTGCCGTCGACCAGCACCGTGCAGCAACCGCATTGACCCGACGGTGAGCAACCGTCCTTGGGCGAGGTGACGTCCAGCTCTTCACGCAGGGCTGCCAGCAGATGCGGGTGATCGTCCCGCACCTCGACCTCTGCGCCGTTCAGTACGAACTTCACGGCTCGATCACCCCCTTCTGGGTTGTGATGGACGTGTAGAGCGCGGGTCTCCGGTAGCGCTCGAAGTCGAACAGCGTGCCCTTGTACTTCCGGCACCAGTCGAGGTCACAGGCAGCCGTGATGAGCTCGTCGCCTGTTGTCAGAGCCTGGGCGACGATCTGACCGGAGGGGGCGATGATGCACGACTGCGCCAGCGAGTCGACCCCTTCTTCCACGCCGCCCTTGGCCACGCCCACCACCCAAGTGCCGTTCTGGTAGGCGCCGGCCTGCATGACCAGGGCGTTGTGGAAGCCCTGCAGGATGTCCTGGCTGGGATCCGGGGCGTAGTGAATCGGCGTGTTGTAGCCGCACAGCACGAGCTCGACCCCGGCCAGGCCCATCACCCGATAGCTCTCCGGCCAGCGCCGGTCGTTGCAGATCATCATGCCGACCAGACCGTCGAATGCCCGCCAAACGCCGAAGCCGTCAGGAGACTCCTCGAAGTAGCGGCGCTCGAGGTGCTGGAACGGCCGCCACGGCTCGTTGTCCTCGTGGCCGGGGATGTGGACCTTTCGGTAGGTGGCCACCACTCGACCGTCCCGCTCGACCAGCACCGCGGCGTTGTAACGGTGGACGACACCGCGGTGGTCCGGAGGGGTCAGCTCCGCGTAACCGAGATGGAAGCCGATCCCCAGTCGGGCGGCCTCGTCGAAGAGCGGCTTTGTGGCCGGCGATGGCATCTCGCGCTCGTAGAACGAGTCGAGTTCGTGGTGGTCGGTGATGTACCAGCGGGGGAAGAAGGTGGTGAGCGCCAGTTCGGGATAGACGACCAGGTCGCAGCCCCGCCGGTGGGCCTCCTGCAGCATCACCAGCAGCCGCTCGACCACCTGCTCACGCGACTCGTCCCGGGCGATGGGGCCAAGCTGCGCGGCCGCGACCGTGATCACGCGCGGCATTCAGGCGTCCTCCGCGAGCTGCAGCAGTGCCTGCAACAGCACGTTCGCCCCCGCGGTGAGGTCGTCAGGCTCGGTGTGCTCGGCGGGGTTGTGGCTGATGCCGCGATGCGAGGGCACAAAGATCATCCCGGCCGGGCACACCCTGGCCAGCATCTGTGCATCGTGGCCCGCTCCCGAGGGCAACCGCAGCACCGACTGTCCGAGGTGGTCGGCCATGCCCGCCACCAGCTCGATCATGCGCAGATCGAACTCGACCGGCTCGAAGCGGGCCAGCACCCTTGTGTCGATGGTGAGCCCATCACGAGCGGCCAACTCGTCGAGGAACTCGTGGAGCCCCTTCTCGGCCAGAAGCAACACGTCTTCGGAGGAGTTCCGCAGATCCACCGTCAGTCGGGCCCGGCCCGGCACCACGTTGACCAGGTTGGGGTGCAGGTCGACCAGTCCTACCGTGCCGACCTGGGGCCCTCCGAGCTCGTCGGCCAGCCGGCGGACGAAGAGCGTCAGCTCGGCGGCGGCCAGCCCGGCGTCGCGACGCAACGCCAGTGGGGTGGTGCCGGCGTGGTTCGACTGGCCCGTGATGGTCACCTCCGTCCAGGAGATGCCTTGCACGCCGGTGACCGCGCCGATGGTGATGCCTGACGCTTCGAGCACCGGGCCCTGCTCGATGTGCAGCTCGAGATAGGCGTGCGGGGCCGGCCCCGGACAAGGCGCCTCACCGCGGTAGCCAATGCGCTGGAGCTCGTCGCCGTAGCGGGCACCGTCGACCCCGATGAGCTGGTAAGCGGCATCGACGCCCAGCCCGCCGGCGTAGACCAGCGAGCCGAGCATGTCGGGCGCGAACCGCGACCCCTCCTCGTCGCTGAAGAACGCCACCGCCAGAGGCCGCCTGGTCACCATCTGCTGCTCGTTCAGTACGCGGACGACCTCCAGGCCGGACAGCACCCCATAGTTGCCGTCGTAGACGCCGCCCGTGGCCACCGTGTCGATGTGGCTACCGCACATCACCGGCGCCAGGTCGTCGTCGCGGCCGGCCCGTCGACCGATGACGTTGCCCATCCGGTCGACCGTGACCTCCAGGCCGAGCTCGCGCATCCAACCCACCACCAGGTCGCGGCCGGCCCGGTCGGCATCGGTGAGCGCAAGCCGGGCGCAGCCACCACCCGGCAGGGCCCCGATCTCCGCCAGCTCACGCAGCCGTTGCAGGAGACGATGTCCGTCGACGCGCACGGCACTCATAGAAGGCGTCATTGCAGCTCACTTTACAGATCGTCAAACACCCGGCGTTTGCGAACAGCGCTCTCACCAGGTCCGATTAACAGAACGTTCACGCGTCCCTTGACGCTCGGCGTCAGCCGATCGCTAGTTTTCCAGCGATGTCCCCCGACTCGCCTGGCAGTGTGCCGTCGTCCGGCGGCGGCTTGCGCGCCGAGTCGGACG
This sequence comes from Acidimicrobiia bacterium, assembly GCA_034667945.1. GTDB lineage: Bacteria > Actinomycetota > Acidimicrobiia > Acidimicrobiales > CAIXPF01 > JAXDQG01. Next base: position 2,939 of record JAXDQG010000343.1, read on the forward strand.
CGGAGAGGGCTGAGCGCATGCGATGCCCGGGTCCGCCAAATGTGCCCGGTCGCTCACCGACAGTCTCCCTGGCCGGGTGCTCCGCCCCTTCCTCGCTCACCGAGCTCCTGCAGCTCCTGCACGAGGAGCCAGATGCACAGCTGCTGGCCGGCGGCACCGACTTCATGGTCGAGGTCAACTTCGGCCACCGAAGGCCCCGCTCCGTCATCGCCCTGCATGGCGTGGCGGAGTTGGGCGGCTGGCAGCAGGTCGACGGTCGTCTGGTGCTGGGTGCCGGCCTCACCTACACCGAGATGCTGCAGGAGCCGCTGGCCGGCTTGCTTCCGGCGCTGGCGCAAGCGGCCCGCACGGTCGGCTCGCCCCAGATCCGCAACGCCGGCACGCTCGGGGGCAATCTCGGCACCGGGTCGCCCGCTGGAGACACGCTACCGGTACTCATCGCGCTGGATGCCATGGTGGAGCTGGCCTCGGCAAGCGGGAGGCGCCAGGTCCCCGTCCACGAGTTCTGCCAGGGTCCCAAGCTGACCGACCGCCGGCCCGACGAGGTGATCGTGGCGGTGCACGTACCCGTGCTCCAAGGCCCCCAGGAGTTCCTCAAGGTCGGTACTCGCAACGCCATGGTGATCTCCGTCGCCTCGGTCGCGCTGGTCACCGACCGCATCGGCGGTGCAGTGCGGTGCGGACTCGGCTCGGTGGGGCCCGTCCCGTTACGGTGTGCCGACGCCGAGGCCTGGGTGGCCGAACGGCTGCCGTGGGGCGGCGGCGAGCTTCATGCCGGCCTCGCCGACGAGTTCGGCCGGCGAGCCGCGGCCGCGGCGGCGCCCATCACCGACCACCGATCCACGGCGGAGTATCGCCGTCACGCCATCTCGGTGTGCGCCGCCCGTGCCCTGCGAAGGGCCTTTGCATGACCGAGTTGCACCAGAGCCAGCAGGGGGCGGCGGAAGACGGCAACGAGGTGTCCGCCGTCGATCTGCAGGCTGGGCCACCTGCGACGACTGGGCCACTTGCGACGACTGGGCCACCTGCGAGGATTGACCCCGCCATGAGCGACACCGTCTCCTATCGGCTGCGCGTCAACGGTCACGACCATGACGTGGTCGAGGGCTGGTTGGGCGAGAGCCTGCTGCACGTGCTGCGGGAGCGGCTGGGCCTTCCCGGGTCGAAGAGTGGGTGCGAACAGGGTGAATGCGGGTCGTGCTCCGTGCTGCTCGACGACACCCTGGTCTGCTCGTGCCTGGTGCTCGCAGCAGCCGCCGTCGGGCGTGACGTGCGAACGGTCGAGTCGCTGACCAGCGACGACGGCCTGCTGTCGCCGGTCCAACGGGCCTTCGTCGACGAGGGCGCCGTGCAGTGCGGGTTCTGCACCCCCGGCTTGGTGATGGCCGTGCACGACCTGCTCGATCGATGCGCTCACCCGAGCGATCTCGACGTCCGGGAAGCGATCTCCGGCAACCTCTGCCGCTGCACGGGCTATGGCCGCATCTTCGCCGCCGTGCGCCGGGCGGAGGAGGCGCTGTCTGCGGACTGTCCGGATGACCGGTCGGTCGAGCGATCGGTGCAGGTTCGGGGCCGGGAGGGCCAGCATGGCTGACACCAACACCCTCACCCTCACCCGCACACGCCGGGCCGCTCGCCTCGGCGAATCGGCGCCCCGGCCCGACGGCACGCCGAAGGTGACCGGCCAGTTCGCGTTCGGCAACGACCTGTGGGCTGAAGGCATGCTCTGGGGCCGCACGCTGCGGTCGCCCCACGCCCACGCCCGCATCCGGTCGATCGACATCGCGCCCGCCCTGAAGATCGCAGGCGTGTCCGCCGTGCTGACCGCCGAGGATGTTCCCGGACGTCTGGAGTTCGGCCTCGAGCATCACGACCAGCCCGCGCTGGCCCGGGACGTGGTGCGCTACGCCGGCGAGCCGGTAGCCCTGGTGGCGGCCGACCACCCCGAGACCGCCCGACGAGCGGTGGCCGCCATCGCGGTCGACTACGAGGTGCTCGAGCCGCTGATCGACCCCGAGCAGGCCCTCGATCCCGACCGGGCGCCCGTCCATCCCGACGGGAACATCTTCCGGACGATCAACCTGCGCCATGGCGACACCGCGGTGCGCGGCGACGTGGTCGTCGAGGGCACCTACGAGGTCGGCATGCAGGACCAGGCGTTCATGGGCCCGGAGGCGGGACTCGCCATCCCGGCCGAAGACGGCGGCGTCGACCTGTACGTCTCCACGCAGTGGTTGCATATCGACCGCGACCAGGTGGCCGCCTGCCTGGGGCTGGCGCCGGACAAGGTGCGGGTCACGTTGGCCGGCGTGGGCGGGGCCTTCGGAGCGCGCGAGGACATCTCGCTGCAGATCCACCTCTCGCTGTTGGCGCTGCACACGGGGCGAGCGGTGAAGATGCTGTACTCCCGGGAGGAGTCGTTCTTCGGGCACGTCCACCGGCATCCGGCTCGCATGTGGTATCGGCACCACGCCAGTGAGGACGGCCGGTTGGTGAAGGTGGAGGCCCGGGTGTTGCTCGACGGCGGTGCCTATGCCTCGTCGTCCCCGGCGGTGGTCGCCAACGCCGTCTGCTTCTCCACCGGGCCCTACCGGGTACCCGCGGCTGTGGTCGACGGCTATGCGGTGCGGACCAACAACCCGCCGTGCGGGGCGATGCGCGGCTTCGGGGCGGTGCAGACCTGCTTCGGTCACGAGTCGCAGATGGACAAGCTGGCCGCCGCGCTCGGCATCGATCCCGTCGAGCTGCGGCTGCGAAATGCCCTGGCCACGGGAGACGAGTTGATCACCGGGCAGGTCATCACCGGCGCGGCGCCCGTGGCCGAGGTGATCCGGCGTTGCGCCGAGGCGCCGTTGCCGGACGCGCCGACCGAACTGCCGCTCATGGAGCGGCCGGGTGGCGCCGGGCGCACGGCGGACCAGGGCGATGTCCGCCGGGGCGTCGGCTTCGCGGCTTCGTTCAAGAACCTGATGTTCTCCGAGGGCTTCGATGACTACTCCACGGCTCGTGTCCGTATCGAGCACGGCGTCGTCACCGTCCACAGCGCCTGTGCCGAGGTGGGGCAGGGTTTCGTCACCCTCGCCCAGCAGATCGCCCGTGAGGTGCTCGGCCTCGACAACGTGGCGCTCCATGCGGCCGACACCGGGGTCGGATCGGCCGGCTCGACGTCGGCCTCCCGCCAGACCTGGATGTCGGGCGGCGCGGTGGAGCAGGCCTGCCAGGCGGTGTTGAAGGACGTGCTGGCCGACGTGGCCCGCCAGTACCGCCTCGACCGGGCCGATCTGTCACTCGACGACGATCGGATCGTCTCGGCGGATGGCGGGTTTTCGCTGCCCGTCGTCGAGGCCGTGGCCGGTCGCGTCTACGACCAGACCTGCGAGTACCACCACCCGCCGACGGTGCCGCTCGACGCCAACGGTCAGGGCAATGCCCACGTGTCCTATGCCTTCGCCGCCCATCGGGCAGTGGTCGACGTCGATGCCGGGCTGGGCCTCGTCCGGGTCGTCGACGTGACGACCGCTCAGGACGTCGGCCGAGTGCTCAATCCCCTGCAGGCGGTCGGTCAGATCGAGGGAGGAATCGCCCAGGGTGTGGGCTTGGCGGTGATGGAGGAGATCGTCGTCGAGGGCGGGCAGATCCGCAATCCGAGCTTCACCGACTACCTCATTCCGACCGCGCTCGACATGCCGACCGTGAGCATCGCCGCGCTGGTCGAAGAACCGGAGCCCGGTGCCCCCTTTGGAGCGAAAGGCATCGGCGAGCCGCCGACGATCTCGTCCACGGCGGCGGTGGCCAGCGCCATCCGGGCAGCCACCGGGCTGGAGCTGCCGCGGGTACCGGTGCGGCCTCAGGACATCACCTTCGCCGAGCGCTGACCATTTCCGCGCTCGGTCAGCTGGGCGCGACCCGCAGCCAACCGTTGCCGGACGAGGCCACGACCGGCCCGTCCACCAGCAAGGCAACGCGGTTCGCAGTGGTACGCACCGGGAGGGATCGCCAGGTGATGAGGCTGAACGTCCCGTCGTTGTTGAGTCGGTAGACCGCCAGCGCCAGGCAGGCGGTGTCGGGACATCGGCGGTGGCCGCCGGCCAGCCACTTCGCCGGTGCCTCCATACCGCTACACCCCTCGGAGGCACTCGGCGTGAGCGTCACGTGGATGGTCGCTCCGATGGGCAGTGGGCACACGCCGGTCTGACCGGCCCTTTCGACCACCAGGCGGTCACCCTTGCCCTTCACCAAACGGGCTTCGAGATTCATGAGGCGGACGTCCAGGTACACCTCGGACGACTCGACGCGTTGCTCGTGGGTCAGCGCGTAGGCGAGCGTGCCCGTTCCGTAGACGGCTTGCGGAAGCTGCAACAGCTGTGGCTCGGTCGCGCCGGGGTCGGGCACGGCAGTGAACGGGCTCAGCGAGATCCCGTCGACGAGCTGGCTCACCGGGTGGCCCAGATACGGCGGATCGGCATCGAACAGCAGCGGGCCCTCGGACTGCGCCTTCCGGGCGAGCGACAGCAGGAGGTTCGTCCGGCTGGCGTCGATCGCCGCCTGGCCGACCGCGGAAACCAGCTGCGCTGCAGCTACCAGCACGCCGACCGCGATGAGCCCCCCAATGACGCGCGGTCTGCGCTCCCACCACCGGGCGAGCACAGGGAGGCCAGCAAGCACCAGTGGCACGACCAGCGGCAAGGCGTAGATCGGGCCGAGCACCCGGGTGCCCTTGGCCCACTGCACGGAGAAGAACCATGGTCCCCAAAACGCCCAATAACCGACGAGATGGACGACGGTTGCGAACAACAAGGCCCTGGTCGCACCACCGGCGGTCCGCCAGGCCACCACCGCCGCCGGTATCAACAGGAAGCCGAGGGCGAGCCAGGTCGGCAGGCCCTGGCCGAAATGGAGGCGAAGCCCGATCAGACCACGCACCGGGCCGAAGTCGTGGGCGGTCTGCTCGGGATAGAGCTTGCGCACGCCGAAGCCGAGGGTGTCGGACGGTTCGAGCAAGCCGAACGGTGGGGTCCAGGGCCGACCGGAGGCCATGGTGTCGTAGACGGCCGTGACGAGGCCCAGAGGAAGCGCGCCCAACAGCGCGAACCCGGCCAAACGCACCGCCTCCCGCTTGCGTCGCCACACCGCCCACAACCCCATGGGGACGAGCAGCAGCACGGCGTCGTAGGGCCGAGCGCCCGCCGCAGCGGAGGCCACCAATCCCAACAGCAGGGCCGACCGGGCGCCCGCCCGTCCCGTGCCGAGCCGTACAACGAGGAGCCATGCTGCCGTGACCGCCACCAGAAAGGGCAGGTATGACAGCGGAAGCGCCGACTCCATCAGCACGAGGGGCGATAGCGACACCAGCGCGGCCGCCGCCAGTGCGTGCGGGCGGTCGAGATCCAACTCGACCGCCAGTTCCGCCACGAGCCACGGCAGGACGCCGGCCAGTATGGCGAGGACGGGTGCAACGCTGCCGAAGGTCAACAAGCCGAGTGCGAAGATGGCCGAGACGAACGGCAGGTACTTGGACACCAAGCCGGGATCACGCTCGACGAAGAACCAGATCCGATGCGCAGCGGCAGGCGGGCGGACGTCGAGGAACAGATGGCCTCGCCGGATCGCCTTGGCCTGCTGCAGGTAGGCGACCTCGTCGTTGTTGAGCGATCCGTGCCGGAACAGCATCAGGTACGACACGAAGGCGAAGAGCGCAGCAACAGCACAGATCACCGTGAGCAGGCGCTGGTCCTGGCGGCCCCAGTGCCTGCTCACGAACATCTCGGCGGACGCTAGCAACCGGCGGGCGGTGTCCCCGGTCGGTCGCTTGGGGCTAACAGCTAGGCTCCCCGGCCGATGACGGCGATCTATGACGGAGTGCTGGTTGTCGAGCTGGCGTCTGGCATCGCCGCCCCCTACGCCACCATGTTCCTGGCCGATCATGGCGCGGAGGTGATCAAGGTGGAGCCGCCAGGCGGCGATCCGTATCGCCCTGAGCCGGGCTTCCAGACCTTCAATCGGAACAAGCGCTCGGTGGTGCTGTCTGCTGGGCCCGAGCTGGACGAGCTCATCGCGGCAGCCGACCTGGTGGTGACCGACCGGCCCGCCCAGGCAGCCGAGCTGCGGGTGCTGAACCCGGGCGCCGTGCTGGTGACGATGCCTCCCTGGGGCGAGCACGGCCCCTTTGTCGATCAGCCCGCCACGCCCGATCTGCTGGCCGCGGCCAGCGGCATCTTCTGGAATCAGCAGTCTTATGGCGAGGTGCCGGTGCACCTCGTCGTGCCGGTCGTCGCCTATGGGACCGCCACCCTGGCGGCGCTGGCCATGGCGGCCGGCCTGTTCGCTCGCGAACGGCACGGCGTTGCCCCCACCTACGAGGTGTCCTGGGTGGCAGGTGCGGCCGCCATCCAGCTCGGTGATACGCAGGACGCCGGGCCGGTGGAGGAGCGGCCGGGCAGCGCGCCCATGGGCTCGAAGGGTCGCATCCCCTGCTACCGGCTCTTCGAGGCCGGCGACGGCAAGTGGTTCTTCCTGGCCTGCGGCACCCCGCGGTTCTTCGAGCGCCTGCTCGAGGTGATCGGTCGGCCCGACCTCATCGGCGATCCGCGCCTGCCCAATCCGCCCTGGGGACTCGTCGACCTCGACGCAGTCGCCTTCTTCGTGCCCATCCTCGAGGCCGCCTTTGCCTCGCGTCCCCGCCACGAATGGCTGGCCGCACTGGGCGGCGCCGACATCCCGGCGCAACCCGTGCAGACCCGCGAGGAGTATCTGGCGAGCTCGATTGCCGAGGCCAACCAGCTCGTGGCCTCCCTCGACCATCCTCGGCTCGGCCCGGTGTCCATGATGGGCCTTCCCGTGGTCATGGAAGCTGCACCCGGTCGGATCGATCGGCGAGCACCGGAGCTGGGAGAGCACACCGACGAGGTGTTGGCCGAGCTCAGAGGACGATCCGCCCAACCGGCCCGGCCGGCGGCCGAGGCAGCACCGCTGGTCGGGATCGCGGCCATCGATCTGGCCGGCTTCATCGCGGGTCCGGTGGTGACCCGGCACTTGGCCATGTTGGGAGCCGACGTCGTCAAGGTGGAGCCGCCGACGGGCGACCCGTTCCGGTCGTTCGGACCGATGTTCGCCAGCTGGAACCAGGGCAAGCGCTCCATCGCCCTCGACCTCCAGGACCTCGAGGACCGGCAGCTGCTGTATCGCCTCGCCGAGCGGGCCGACATCGTGGTGGAGAACTTCCGCCCGGGGGTGGCCGCCCGGCTGGGCTGCGACGACGGCGCCCTGCGGGCCGTCAACCCCGCGCTGGTGACGCTTTCGTCGTCCGGTTACGGCGACGACACCTCCATGGCGCATGTGCCGGCATTCGATCCGCTGCTCCAGGCCCTGGGCGGGATCATGGCCGCGCAGGGCGGCGACGGCGAGCCGGTGTTCGTCACCGTGGCCGTCCACGACGTGATCACCCCGCTGATCAGCGCCTTCGGCCTGGTCGCCGGTCTTTACCACCGATTGAGGACCGGCCAGCCCCAACGGGTGCGGACGTCCTTGGCTCGCAGCGCCATGGCCGCCCAAGCGGCCGAGCACACCCGTTACGCAGGCGCGCCGGAGCCGCTGCAGGGTGGGTTCGACTTCCCCGGCCCAGGCGACGGGCACTGCTGGGTCGAAGGCGACGACGGTCAGCTGTGGTTCGTCGACGGTCCCCATCGTGCGCCGATCGAGCGCTACGGCCTGATCAACAGCCCGTTGGCCCGCGACAACGGGCTGTGCGTGACCCAGCAGCATCCCGAGCACGGGACGATCACCCAGTTCGGCCAGCTCGTGGTGGGTGCCGGCCCCCCGCCGTTCCGCGGCCCCGCGCTGGACGAGCATCGGGATGAGGTCCTCGCTCAGCTCGACAGGTCACCCTCGACTGACGAGCAGTTGGACGGGAATGCCGCCGTTGGTGGTTCGTAGTCGTTCTTCGAGGTCGAGCCCGGTCTGCACGGCCAGAGACCGATCGGCCACCAGCAGCCCCACCTGCCAGGCGATCAGCCGGGTGCGCTGTAGCCGTCCGACTGCGGCGTAGAGGTCACGCAGATCGGGCCCACCCTTGATCCGCCCGCCGTAGGGCGGGTTGGACAGCAGCAGGCCCGGCGGGCTGTCGGCCGGCGGCTCAAACGCCGACAGGGCCGCGACCCGGATGTCCAGGTCCTCGGCCACGCCGGCGCGCTCGGCGTTGGCCCGTGTGGCGGCGATCGCCCCGGCATCCCGGTCGGCGGCCAGAATGGACGGCCCGCTGCCTGCCGGCCTGGCACGTTGATTGGCGTCGCCGGTCACCGACGCCCAGGTGCCCGGCTGAAAGCTCGGCCAGCGCTGGAAGGCGAAGCTGCGGCCTCCCCCCGGAGGGAGTTGACGGGCGGCCAGGGCGGCCTCGATGGCGATCGTGCCGGACCCGCACAGCGGATCGGCCAACGGCGACTGGCCGTGCCAGCCAGCGGCGATGAGCATGGCGGCTGCCAGCGTCTCGCGCAGCGGCGCCCTGGCCGTCGCCAGCCTCCAACCGCGTCGGTGCAACCGGTCACCGGAGCTGTCCACGCTCACGGTCACCTGGTCGGCAACGAGCCGCACCGTCACCAGCTGCTCGGGCGCGTCCAGCGGCCCGGTGCCGACCACGTGCTGTAGCCGCTCCGAAATGGCCTCGGTGTGATAGAGGCGTGACCGGGTGCTCGACACCCGGAAGACGGGTCGTGTCTCCACGCTCAGCCATTCATCCCACGCCAACGCTTTGGCCGCCCGTTCCAGCTCGGCGAACGACTCGGCGCGGAAGCTGGCCCGTCGCACGAGCACGCGGGTGGCCGTCCGGAGCCAGAGGTTGGCCGCGTACAGCTGTCGGGTCGTGGGTCGAAAGCTCACACCGCCGGGTTCTCGCCGCCCGGGCCGAATTCCCAGCTGTCCCAGCTCGCCAGCCACGAGGTCTTCGAGCCCGGGGGCACATTGGGCGAAGCCGTCGAGCGTCCGGGCCACCGTGGTCGTGTGTCGCGTCTGGCCGGGCCGAGGACGGCGAGCGCTCAGACGGACCGGGACGACAGGCTGCGGGTCTCCGAGAAGGGCAGGTCCCGATCAGTTCGAGGCTCGGCGGGCAGTCCGAGGACCCGTTCGGCCACGATGTTCCGCTGGATCTCGTCGGTACCGCCCCGAATCGAGAGCGATGGCGACGTGAGGAAGAAGAGGTTCCACTCGTCGTGCGGGTCAGCACCGGCGCCGGCCACCGCTGCAGGTCCACGCAACCACATGGCGAGGTCCGCCACCGACTTGTAGACCACCGAGCGGCGAAGCTTTCCGCCGGAGCCCTCGGGGCCCGGTTCGCCGCCCCGCAGCTGGGCTTGCCGGGCCCGGAGATCGGTGAGTCGCATGACCTCGAGCTCGACGATCACCCGGGCCGCTCGCTGTCGGGCGACCGGGTCGTCGGCCCTGCCCTGCCGGCGCAGGAGGTCGACGATGGTCGATACCGACACATCGCTCATGCCCCGACCCGCCGCAGCTCGCTCGTGGGCCAAGGTGGTCATGGCCACCTTCCAGCCCTCGCCCACCCCGGCGAGTCGCTGGCTGTCGGGCACCCGCACGTTGTCGAGGAACACCTCGTTGAAGTGCTCGTCCCGGTTGATCTGCTTCAAGGGTCGCAGCGTCAGCCCGGGCGAGTCCATGGCCAGGGCAAAGGCAGTGATCCCCCGATGCTTGGGCACGTCGGGGTCGGTCCGGGCCAGGCAGAAACCCCACTGGCTGTAGTGGGCCCGGCTGGTCCAGACCTTCTGCCCGCTCAAGACCCACTCGTCGCCGTCACGAACGGCCCGCGTGCCGAGTGAGGCCAGATCGCTGCCCGCGTCGGGCTCGGAGAACATCTGGCACCAGATCTGCCGGCCGGTGCGAATGTCCTCGAGCCAACGGGCTTTCTGCTCGTCGGTGCCGTACGTGTAGATCACCGGTCCGGCCATGTGCAGGCCGATGGAGAAGGGGTAGAGGTCGGGCACGTCGAAGTCGGCCAGGACCTCGTTGAACACCGTGGCCTCGTGGGCGGTCAGGCCGGCGCCGCCGTGTTCCGTCGGCCAGAGGGGGGTCGAAAATCCGCCGTCCGCCATTGTCGACACGTACTCGGATCCCCGGCGCAGCGTGTCCGGACCTTCACCGGCGCCCAGGATGGTCACGCCCTTGGCCGGTGGCCGGGGTGGTAGTCGCGCGGCCAGCAACGCCGTGAAGTGGTCGAACAGGGCGCCGGGATCGTCGGGCAGATCAGCCATCGGCCCGCACGTTATAGGCAGCGGAGAGGCCCCGGCGGTGCGACCTCCCGGCCTCGAGTGGTCGAGGAGTGCGGAAGGCGCTCTCCCGTCGAGCTGTAGAGTCCGCGGCTCGGGTTCGCCCGAGCCTGGGGGACCGTCCGCGTGGAAGCCAACGAGGTGCGGGAGCCAACGAGGTGCGGGAGCCAACGTTGCGACGAGACACGCGCGTGCAGCAGAAGGGAAGGCACCATGTGGTTGAGGTTGCGGCAAATCGCCCTGGTCGCCGAGCAGTTGGCGCCCGCGGTCGACGACCTCACGGCCGTGCTCGGCATCGAGGTCTGTTACAACGATCCCGGGGTGAGGGTCTTCGGGCTGGAGAATGCTCTGATGCCGGTGGGGAACCAGTTCATCGAGGTGGTGGCGCCGATCGAGGAGGGCACTGCCGGCGGCCGTTACCTGCAGCGTCGTGGGGGAGACGGCGGCTACATGGTCATCACGCAGTGCGACGAGCACGCGCCTCGGCGGCGACGGGTCGAAGATCTCGGTGTGCGACTCGCCTACTCCTTCGAGGTCCCTGGCGAGTTCACCAACATGCAGTTGCACCCCAAGGCCACCGGCGGCACGTTCTTCGAAATCGACGAGCAGCTTGGCCAGGGAGCCCATGACTGTGACGGGCCTTGGGAACCGGCGGGCCGCGATTGGCGAAGAGCCCAACGGCTCGACGTCGTCTCGGCCATCACCGCGGCCGAGATCCAGGGCGACGACCCGGCAGCCACGGCGGCCCGCTGGGGTGAGATCGCCGAGATTCCCGTGCTCGAGGATGATCTGGGCCGGCCCACGCTGGTGCTCGACAACGCCAGCCTTCGCTTCGTTCGCTGCACCGATGGTCGCCCCGAAGGTCTTGGCGGCATCGACGTGAAGGTCGCCGACCGTGACCGCGTCCTGAAGGCAGCCAGGGACCGGGGCTGCTATCGCTCCGACGACCTCGCCTACATCTGCGGGATGCGCATCGGTCTCACCTGACGCCCCTCATACGCGCCTGGACGACCCGAATGGACAAGGCCCGGTGGAGCGTCTCCGCCGGGCCCTGTCGCGCTCCTTGCTGGCTCTTCAGCCCACGGGCTCAGCCCACGGTGGTGCTGTCGCCGTAGAGCGCCACACCGTCCGTCGGGGCGGCCGGCGCATTGGTGTTGCTGATGTAGAAGGTGATGCCCCGGCGGACGGCCATGGTCGACGTCCGATTGCCGTCGAAATCGCCCACCAGCGGGATGTCGTTGACGTCGCCGAACATCACGACCGCTTCGGCATCGCCGGCCTGGACGTTGGCGTTCTTGAGGTAGTTGCGGTTCTCGCGATGCACGCCGATCGTCGCGGTGCCGTCACCGTTCCAGTCGCCCACGATGGGGATATCGCTGGCGTCGCCGAAGCTGATCGCCGTTTGGGCATCTCCGGGCGTGTTGCTGTTACGCAGGAAGAACGTGCCCCGGCGCCAGACCCCGATGGTGGTCGTGCCGTTGCCGTCCCAATCGCCCACGATGGGGATGTCGTCGGGGTTGCCGAATGGAATGACGACGTCGGCTGACGAACTGCTCGCCGAGTTGGACAGCAGGAACTTGCCGTCCTGCCAGACGCCGATCGTGCTGGTGCCATTTCCGTCCCAGTCACCGGCCAGGGGCAGCGACTCCGGGTTGCCGTAAGCGACGGCGACATCGGCGACACCGGTGGAGTTCTTGTTGCTGAGGTAGAAGGTCAGCCCGCGCCGCACGCCCAGGGTGGTGGTCCGGTTGCCGTCCCAGTCGCCTACCACCGGCACGTCGCCTCCCAGTGTGGGCAGCGAGCCAGGCGGGAAGGCGCCGGGGACGCGGCCACCCTGCGGACCGGGGCCGGCGTAGTTGGCGTTGGGAAGGTCGACGCCGGGGGTGACCGCGCCGTTCACCACCGGAACGCGATCCATGCGGTACCCGAGGGCCGAGGCGAACACGACGTACCAGCCGTTAGGGCGCAGCCGCGGGATGGTGTAGGCACCGTTCCCGTCGGTCCAGGCGTCGCCCCAGCCGTAGGGGGGCCCGTCGCCAGCGGCCCAGCTTCCGAAGGCTTCGACCTTGATTCCCGGCACCGGCTGGCCGGCACCGTTTCGCACGACGCCGGTGATGGCCCCGCCGCCCTGGTCGAGGGCGAAGGGAAGCCCGACCGTGGCGCCTGCGCCCACGGAGACCTCGTAGAGCAATTGGGCGCCGTAGGTCGCGTTCGTGTTGGGCCACTCGCCGACGTGCACGTCGTACAGCCCGGGCGGCACCGCCACCTCGTAAAGCCCCTGGGCGTTGGTGAAGTTCTGGCCGTTGTAGTTGTTCCAGGCGTTGGGGTTCACCGCCGAGTTGTTGATGATCACGGCGATGTTGTTCAACGGCTGGCCGTTGAACGTCACGCTCACCCTGATCACGCCGTTGCCCCCCTGAGCGCCGGCCTGCGCCGGTATTGCCAGAAGCACGGCTGCCATGAGCAGCACGAGCGCGCGTCGAATCTTCACGAACCAAACCGCCTTTTGTCGCTGCGCGGGTAGAGACTCCGGACGCTCCCACCCGCTTGACGCAGTCAGGTCGCGTCCGCTGCGCCCTATCCGACTGGATTGAGCCGCCTTGTCAGCTGCTGCCTGAGCGCGCCCACAGGCCGCTCAGGCAGATAGTCGTCATCGAACC